>NZ_JBFUJC010000404.1:0-2570 GCF_056401595.1 Paenisporosarcina sp. P4_E4_2
GACTTAAGAAAAGCCGCCTTCCTATTGGGGATTTAAATATGTTACTAAGAATGCAGGGGATTTTCTCAGTTAAGGATGTGCATTTTGCAGTTTTGGAAACAAACGGAGAGCTGAGTGTTTTCAAAAAAGTTGCGCAGCAATCAGCGACGAAGCAAGATGTAAAAGCACAAATCGTTGTGCCGAAATATATGCCCTGCACAATCATTGCGGAAGGTAAAATCATTATGCGAAATTTGCAGGGAGCTGGCCTAACAGAAGAGTGGGTAATGAAACAATTGAAGAAACATGGCGTGAATTCAATACAACAAGTATTTTATGCCGAGATTGAATCGGATGGCACCATTTACATTGATTTAAGAGAAGACGATTGAAATACCGATAATATTTGACGAAACCTTTTCTTTTCATGGAAAAGGTTTTATATGTTTTAAAAGCAACCAATCTTTTGCTCATAGTTCGCCTCGGACATACGTATAGTGAGTTTAAAAGGTGGTGTCGTACGCGTTGAAACGCTGGATAGTAATTGGACTTTTATTGTTAGTTTCAGTAACGGTTGTGGTTTATGAAACGCAAGCTTCCGATCGCGCATTCTTTTTGCCTGCCCCTCTTGGTGGAATGAAAATTGTGGTAGACCCGGGTCATGGAGGAATGGACGGGGGAGCATCGGTGGGTGAGGTCGTCGAATCAGATATTACGCTTGCACTGGGAAAAGAGCTCGAGAAGGAATTAAAGAAGTTGGGTGCAGAAGTAGTCATGACACGTTCACATGCAGATGATGCAGTAGCGGAGCACAATCCAAAAGCAACTTTTCCGACCATTCGAGCTAGAAAACTCGCTGATTTGAAATTGCGTGAAGAAATGATTGTCAATTCAGATGCGGATTTATTTATCAGTGTTCATGTAAACTCCATACCAGATGCAAGATGGCGCGGAGCTCAAGTGTTTTACCATAGAGACGGCCATGAAGGTGGAGCGGCTATTGCAAAAGCGATTCAAGGTGCCATCCGGGAACATATCGGAAACACCGACCGTGAAGCATTGGCAATCAAACAAGTATATTTATTGAAAAAAGCAACTGTGCCGGCGGTCTTAGTGGAAACTGGTTTCTTAAGTAATCCTGAAGAACGAAAGTTGCTGACATCAAAAGATTACCAGGAGCAAATGGCAGAAGCGATTGCTGATGGCATTGAAAAGTATGTAGACAGTCAAATGCAATGACACGAATGACCATGTACCGGTAATTTAGAAAAGTTGACGAGTAACCGTTTATCAATCCTACCCACTCAATCTGGATACCTTACAACACTACCACCTCCAATTCGATATGATATACTATAGGACGAAATGTACATTGAAGGAGTGTCTAAATTGATGAATGAACAACAGGTCCGTGAAATGCTCGGGCAATTACTGGACCCTTTTTTACATAAAACGTTACTCGAAACAAATGGCATTAAAGAAGTATCCATTAAAGAAGAAAAAAATCACGTTAGCGTAAAGCTGGCGATTGCGAAAACAAACACTGCGGAACAAATGCAGTTGCAAATGAAAGTTGTAGACTCATTGAAACAAGCTGGCGTTGGTACAGTGGGGATTCGCTTTGAAGAATTACCTGCAGAAGTATTGGCACAATTCCGTGGAACGGCAACAGAGTCTGAAGCTCAGGATTTGTTGTCCCCATTAAATAAAGTGGAATTTATCTCAATTGCCTCAGGTAAAGGAGGCGTAGGGAAGTCTACGGTTTCCGTCAATTTGGCAGTGGCATTAGCTCGTTTAGGTAAAAAAGTCGGATTAATCGATGCGGATATTTATGGATTCAGCGTGCCAGATATGATGGGAATACAACAAAGCCCAAAAATTGAAGGCAATCGCATCATTCCAGTTGAACGTTTTGGTGTAAAAGTCATCTCAATGGGCTTCTTCGTAGAAGATAATGCACCTGTAGTATGGCGTGGTCCGATGCTAGGGAAAGTATTAGATCAATTCTTTAAAGATGTTGAGTGGGGCGAGTTGGATTATTTACTACTTGATTTACCACCTGGAACAGGTGACGTTGCACTCGATATCCATCAAATGATTCCAGCATCAAAAGAAATCGTGGTAACAACACCTCATCCAACCGCAGCATTCGTGGCAGCACGTGCTGGTGCTATGGCTCTACAAACGGATCATGAAGTACTAGGTGTAATTGAAAATATGGCATGGTTCGAGTCGAAAACATCTAACGAAAAAGAATATGTTTTCGGTAAAGGTGGCGGTCCGAAGCTTGCAGATGAGCTTCGTACAGAGCTTCTTGGGCAAATTCCATTAGGTCAACCTGATTGGAACGAGGATGATTTTGCACCATCTGTTTATTCACGTTTACACACAACGGGTAAAATTTATGAAGAAATTGCTTCAAAAGTCATTAATAAATTAACAAAATAATGTAAAACCCCCGCTCAGCATATTACGAGCGGGGGTTTCTGTTATTGTGGTTTATTTCCTCCGGCGTCTTTACTACCGCCACCAGATTCTTTTGATGGTGATTTCCCTTGTTCTTCAGTCATGCCAGCTGCTTTAATTAATTC
>NZ_JBFUJC010000405.1:0-2567 GCF_056401595.1 Paenisporosarcina sp. P4_E4_2
GTCGTGCAGAAGCCATCAAGTCGGGTAACGATTTCATGGGGAACAAAACGAAAATTAAAGTCGTTAAAAACAAAGTAGCACCTCCATTCCGTACTGCGGAAGTCGATGTTATGTATGGACAAGGGATTTCACGTGAAGGTGAAATCGTTGATTTAGGAGTCGAAATGGACATCGTGAACAAGAGCGGTTCTTGGTATGCATATAACGATGATCGTTTAGGCCAAGGACGCGAAAATGCAAAACAATTCCTTAAAGATAATCCTTCAACACGTAATGAGATTGCTCAAAAAATCCGTGCAGCTTATGGCATGATGGCCACAGCTTACACAATTGCAGCTCATGAGGAAGAAGAAGATGAAGAGTTTGAGTTATTACTAGATGAAAAATAAGATTTAAGTAGTAGCCTGCCGTAAAAATCGGCAGGCTATTTTCCTTTAAGGACACTCGTGAATCCTTGACAGAGTATTTTTACATCTATACAATTAAACTTGTATAATCTCTTAAATGAAACCATTTGGCAGTATTGTGGATGACTCCATATATGAGCCGACTGAACATGAAAATGAAATAGCAAGAGGAGGTGTTCAAATGATTGAAACAGTACTCATCTCCGCTTTGCTTGGTCTTATCGTCGGTGCCGTTGTTAGCTATATTTTAATTAAAAATGTGAACGATTCAAAAGTGACTGGTGCGAAGCAGTCTGCGGTGCTTATCGTAGACGAAGCGAAGCGAGAAGCGGAAGCTCTTAAAAAAGAAGCATTACTAGAAGCAAAAGATGAAACTCACAAATTGAGATCTGAAGCAGAATCTGACATCCGTGAACGCCGATCTGAACTGCAAAAACAGGAAAATCGGTACTTGCAAAGAGAAGAAAACCTTGACCGTAAGGATGATGCTCTTAACAAAAGAGAAGCGGGTCTAGAGCGTAAAGATGACGCTCTGACTGAGAGACAACAGCATATCGAGCAGATGGAAAGCAGAGTGGCAGAATTAGTTGCCAAACAACAAACAGAACTTGAACGCATTTCTGCATTAACACGTGAAGAAGCGAAAGGCATCATTCTACAGCAAGTAGAAAATGAATTAGCAACGGACATCGCAGTTATGACGAAAGAATCCGAAACGCGTGCGAAAGAAGAGTCAGACAAGAAAGCACGTGAAATCTTGTCAATAGCTCTACAACGCTTCGCGGCAGACCATGTAGCAGAAACGACTGTATCAGTCGTAAACTTGCCAAATGATGAAATGAAAGGCCGCATCATTGGACGAGAAGGTCGAAATATTCGAACTCTCGAAACATTGACAGGTATCGATTTAATAATCGATGATACACCTGAAGCAGTTATTCTTTCTGGTTTTGATCCGATTCGTCGTGAAACAGCACGTCTCGCACTTGAAAAATTAGTGCAAGATGGACGTATTCACCCGGCACGTATTGAAGAAATGGTCGAAAAATCAAGACGAGAAGTTGATGAACAAATTCGTGAAATCGGTGAACAAACGACATTTGATATTGGCATTCATAATTTACATCCAGATTTAATTAAAATCATGGGTCGGATGCGTTACCGCACGAGTTATGGTCAAAACGTCCTGAAGCACTCAAAAGAAGTGGCATTTTTAGCTGGATTGCTTGCAGCTGAACTTGGCGAGGATGTAACACTTGCACGTCGTGCAGGACTTCTACACGATATCGGGAAAGCAATCGACCACGAAGTGGAAGGTAGCCACGTTGAAATTGGTGTGGAACTTGCTACGAAGTATAAAGAGCATCCAGTCGTCATTAACAGTATCGCTTCCCATCATGGGGATACAGAAGCAACATCTGTTATTGCAGTGTTAGTAGCCGCAGCCGATGCATTGTCAGCAGCACGTCCTGGTGCACGTAGTGAAACGTTAGAAAATTACATTCGTCGTCTTGAGAAGCTGGAAGAAATTTCAGAGTCATATGATGGTGTTGAGAAATCATTTGCCATTCAAGCAGGTCGCGAAATTCGCATTATGGTTCGTCCGGAACAAATTGATGATATTACAGCACATCGTTTGGCACGTGATATCCGTAAACGAATTGAAGAAGAACTGGATTACCCTGGTCATATTAAAGTAACGGTCATTCGAGAAACTCGCGCCGTTGAATACGCTAAATAAGTAAAAAGGGCTTCGATCTGAGGCCTTTTTTTACTTTTTATGATAGTAAAAGTTTTTTAGGATATTCTTACATTAAAGAAATATTCACCAATAAGGTGATAGCCGTTTTGCGGAATATCAACAACCAACAGCAGAGCCAACGGAAATGAAAGAAGGAATGAAAATGAAAGTATTATTTATTGGAGACATCGTTGGATCGATTGGTCGCGATGCAGTAGAAGATTATTTACCAAGATTGAAAAGAAAATATCAACCAGACGTGGTCATTGCAAATGGCGAAAATGCTGCAGCAGGTCGAGGCATAACTCAAAAGATATTTCAAGATTTGCTTTATATGGGAGTCGACGTTGTGACGATGGGGAACCATACATGGGATCAAAAAGAAATTTTTGATTTCATTGATGATACTGATTATTTAA
>NZ_JBFUJC010000406.1:0-2557 GCF_056401595.1 Paenisporosarcina sp. P4_E4_2
GAGGTATATCATCAGTGCTTTACTTGTTCTTATTATTGTTTTAATGATAGCAACAAACCCAACTAAACAGGAATACCTTCAGTATATTGAATGGGAAGAAACACCACCAAGTATTCAAATTGAAAGAATAAACTTTTATATGTTTTCAACCTACACTCCAGTTGTCGCTCATGAGCACGGGATGACTCATTTAGGTATATTTGGTGACTTCTATCAGATTTCAGATGGTCAATTTGATTATCCTTGGTGGTTGAAGTTATTCAACTAACGAGGCAGGTTAGATGAGGAAGGAGGGTGTTTTCTAATTGGTAAATTATGTTATAATTTATTTATAAGGGGGGGTTGAGTGATGAGAACTAAGATTTTTGAATGGATTGGTTTCATTATCGTTTGCGTCTCGATATATGCTAATGCAACTTTTCGTGCAGATGGTACTCACACGGGGACAGGAATAAACTTAACAGTAATCGGGATGATTATGGGTGCAATTCTTACTTGTACTTTTTTCTATATTAGGAAGTTTGGAAATAAAGGGGTACATAAAAAGTCGACAAATTWACCTGCTATTTTATTTAACTAACGAGTGCTTTAGTGGAAGATCCCTAAGTTACTTTTACAACTATAGAGTAGGTCATTTTAATAACGGGAGGATCATATGTTCTTGATAAAGTTGGCACTCTTTGTGTTGATAGTGTTTGGTTTAAATGTGGTAGTAAAACTTCTTTTGAAAAAAGTACTTAAGATTGAAAAAGAAAAAAAGTCCTTTTTTTCTTACAACCACATAAACAATCTGCACAGGAAAATTGATTGGGGTATCAGAATTACTTCTATTATCACAATTATAATTACCAATATATTGGTGATAGTTGAAAATTATCCAAATTACCTTTTACTAATACCAATTTTCTGCATTGGACTAGATTATCCAGTAAGAGCATTTTTTGAGAGGAAATATTCGCAGAACCCCAAACAATATATTCTAACTCTTAGCGAAGGGGTAATAATGTTACTTGCAATAGTAATAGTCATTCAATTTATTACACAATAAAACTGCTTAGTTGTAGACAGTGTGGTTGCTAAGTCAGTAAGTAAATCTTCTTCAACTAACGGGTGCTTTACTTCAATAAGGGGTAAAGCCTTTTTCTTATTCAACTAACGGGGCAGGTTTGTTGAAGAAGGATTATCCTCCAAGATTATCGAATAAAAGGAAATCCCGGGTTGTGGAGGAGGAATAGCTTATGAAAAAAAACAGTATTATTTTCTTTGAAAGAAATTTTCCAAGTGCAAACATGATCCTTATTAAGGATCGACTGCCTATACTTATTGATACCGGTTTTGGGAGTGAAGCGAAAGAGACAGAGCAATTAATTAAAGAAACAGGCGTTTCACCAGAAGAATTACACCTTATTGTGAATACGCACTATCACAGTGATCATGTAGGAGGCAATTTTTATCTTCAAAAAAATTATGGTGTTTCGATTGCTACGCATAAATGGGACGCTGATTTAATTAATTTTTGTGACCCTGAAGCCTGTGGTGCAGAATGGTTAGATCAGTCTGTAGAACCTTATCGAGTAGATACAAAGCTCTCAGATAACGATGAGATTAATACAGGAAGTAGAACCTTGAAAGTCTTGCACACACCAGGTCATACGTTAGGGCATATTTCTTTATATGAACCTGAAGAAGAGATATTAATTTGCGGGGATCTCTTTCACAAAAATGATATTGGATGGTTAAATATCTTTCGAGAGGGTGTCACATCTATCCAACGATCTRTAGAAAGTTTGGATCGGTTGTCCATGCTCCGGATTCAAAAGGCATATTCAGGACATGGACCTCTAATGGAGAATCCTCTGGATGCCATTGATGCTGCAAGAGCAAGGCTTGAAAAGTGGCTCAAGATGCCAGAAAAAATTTCATGGCATGCCTGCAAGAGGATTTTTTCATTCACGTTAATCATTAAAAACGGATTGGCAAAAGAAGAAATCGATAACTATCTGCTAAAGTGTGGTTGGTTCCAAGATTTTGCACGCCACTCTTTCCAACTTCAGCCAGAAGAATTTATTCCAATCCTACTCGATGAAATGATTCGCTCGGGAGCAGCAAACTGGCACAATAATCATTTAATAGCCGCCACCCCATACAAAGCACCACAAAAAAATTGGATGAATAAGAACATAAAGCCGAAAGATTGGTAACCTCAGGGATTTGGGTACCCGGTCTGTATCCATTTTCTTCCCTTGCAGTGCTGAATTTGCGGTGCATGGATGGCTAACGGAACAGGTTAGTTTAACAAGTAAATGCTAAAATGTAACTGAATTACTGTGGAAAATCCTAATCAAAAACAGCTAAATGAACTCACGGGGATAAAAAAGCACTAGCAATCAGAAGTGAATAAAAGGAGAAGAAGGTTGAAATATTTTAATTATAAAAACTCTGTTTCTACTTTAATAAAGGAAGAGAGCGAGAAAATCGAAAATGTTGACATAGAAAATGTTGCATTTTTCAAAATGATGATTGAACGATATGAAATGGCGTTGAGAATTACCAGACA
>NZ_JBFUJC010000407.1:0-2504 GCF_056401595.1 Paenisporosarcina sp. P4_E4_2
GGAAACGTGGACCCATCACTTTTAAGTCCGGTTAATTCACTTCTGACATACCCATTTTTTTTAACTTCAGAAAAGAGGGTTTCATGAAAGTAATCGATGGATTCTTGTGTAAAAAGTTTTTCCCAATGTGTTGTTAATAGCTCGTCCTTTTGATAACCATACAATCTCGCCATTTCTTCATTGACAAATTCATGGTTTCCTTCTTCATTCGTTATCCCAATCGCATCAACCGACGAATCCAATGCATACGTATAATCAACCAACACACTCTTCGTCGAATCAAGTTCTCTCTTCGAATGCAAATACTTATCAATCTGTAGCCCAACTACCCACCCTAAAAACAAATTAACCGGTAATGTAGCCAGACGCCACCACGAAAAGTTTTCTGGAATAACCAAGACGATTAAATTTAGGAGTAGTGCAATAGATGTAATTAATATTCGCCATTTAAATCGCTTTGATATACCCACTCACCCCTATCATGTATAGACTATTATCATAATTCATCAACCTGACAAAAGTCTATGTTTTCTAGCAATTTTGTAAATATCTTCATATGGTAGAATGCGAAATTAAACACAAAAAATGAGCGTTCGAAAACGGCCATCCTTAGTTGGAAAAATCTCAGGTTTTGTTGGATAAGTGACAAAATGCCTATTACGTAACAATCCTCTTAAAGTAACGATCCGTCACTAAACCAAACACCGAAGCCAATGTCTGTTGAAAAAGCATGCCCATGATAACTGGCACAGCAACTGCTGCCGGGAAGTATGAAATCGCGAGTACCGCACCCGCACTGATATTTCGCATGCCGCCATTAAACATTAGCGCAATCACAGTCTCTTTATCCTGCTTAAACAATTTTCCAGCGAAAAAGGAAATCAAATATCCGCTACACGCTATGAAAAATACAACGACCGCTATGGCAATCAGCTTCCCGCTTACGTCAAGCAAATACGGCGCAACTACCGCTCCATTCAACATCACAACAAAACCCATTCCAATTTTTGAAAAAGGTGAAAGGCTATCACTTAATCTCTTCACCTTATCACCGGTCGTCAGTTGATTCAGCATCATCCCCACAATCGAAGGAATCACAATCATCAAAATCAATCCTTGGGTCATACTGATAACATCCATTTCGATGTTTCCACCCACCAACAACGACATCGTAAAGGGTACAATCAACGGTGACAGCAATGTATCAATCAAAATAACTGATAGCGACAGCGCTATATTGCCTTTATAAATAGCGACCCACACAACACTCGAAATACCAGTTGGAATGGCCATCGACAACACTAATCCAGTTATGGTAAACATATCACCACTAAACACCACATGACCTATCCCAAGCGCCCATAGTGGCATAAATACATGCAACACGAAGATTGTTAGCACCAAAGGCAAAGGAGAAAGCATCGCTTGTTTCATCGATGCAAAATTCGAATTCAAACTGCCCGCAAACGTCATGAACGCAAATATCCATGGAATCAGTCCCGAAAAATCGTGAAGCGTCGCCGAAAAAATAACCCCAATTACCAAACTGATTGGGATGAACAACGACATTATTTTTTCCAACTTTTTATTTATTCTAATTAACATGCAACCAAATCCCCTAAAAAATACGAAGTCTTTACACATTATAATCCCATTCAGTCTTTCGTGACCCTAATAAAATATTTTTTCAAAACTTCACATGATAATGATGATTCAAACTCAAACTAAATCAAACTGAATAGGCAACTTGATTAAGGAGGAATTCACATGGAACTAAACCGCATCAAGCAAATCGTCAACTCGCCAAATGATATCGAAGTCACGTACAACGGAGTTTCCGTCTGGATCGACCAAGTTCACGAAAACGGCAAACTCGCAACAGTCCATCTTCGTCGCTCACTCGAAGAGCGTTCTGAAGTCGACATCTCCGAACTTAATGAAGTGGTACACTAATACGCCGATGTCTATTTTTCCAACTAACACGGCGTTTTTTCCAACTAAGCTTTACCCCCCTACTGTAAACGAAAGAATTATCTCCATATTCCCATAAAACAGGCGGCTGAAGATGCAATTTCAGCCGCCTCCTCACTTTCTCCATAAAAAGAACCCAACAACTTAAAGTTGCTGGATTCTATCATCACTTTCTTTATCCTTCAGCCCCAACGAAGATGCTAAATATCAATTGGATCATCCGACTTGCGATCAGTCAAAATTCCCATCTCTTCAATATGTCTTCTCGCTTCTTCATTCCCCTACCCCCTCCCCCTCAAACAAAACATCAAAGAGCATAATGAAATCCATAAAAAAAGGCTGTCGTATATGAAATTTCGACCGCTTTACTGTTAATCTTACAATCGATTACTGCCACAAACATCGCGTATAAACCACAWATAAACGACCGAAATAAAAATTTCGACCGTTCATAACAATTATTTAACTTTCGAGAGTGAATCCAATTATCTTTATTGATTTCACGTAAATTAAGCACGCTATATCCCCAATTT
>NZ_JBFUJC010000408.1:0-2502 GCF_056401595.1 Paenisporosarcina sp. P4_E4_2
GCACAATCGAACGTGCTTCAGCTAGAATATTCACTTCATCGCATACGATATTCGTTGCACCGCCACCTTCAAAACGTCCGATATTGGCAGTCGTTTCTTCATCGATACGACCTAATGTCATTTTCGCTATTGATTTTGCAGCAATGTTAATGGCAGAAATTCCTTTTTCTGGTGCAACGCCTGCATGTGCAGTTTTGCCCAAAATCTTCGCTCCAATTTTTGCTTGGTAAGGGGCTGCCGTAACGATTCCACCGACTTTCCCATCTGAATCGACTGCAAATCCATATTTGGCAGTGATTAGAGAAGCATCTAATTGTTTTGCACCTGCAAGTCCACTTTCTTCACCAGCAGTAATAATGAATTGAATGTCCCCATGCTCAACTGATTCTTCTTTTAGGCGTTTAATCATGTCGAATAACGCCGCAATGCCTGCTTTATCATCTGCACCTAAAATCGTTGTGCCGTCGGAATAAATATAGCCGTCTTCGCGAAGTTCAGGTTTAATCCCTTTCCCGGGAACTACAGTATCCATATGAGTCGTGAAATATATTGTGTCCACATCTGCGAGAGTTCCTTTTAAAGTGGCGATTAAATTTCCAGCACCATGGCCACTTCGGGCAGCCGAGTCGTCTTCAATTACGTCAAAACCCAGGTCTTCCATTTTGCTTTTTAAGATAGGTGCAATTATTTGCTCATGTTTTGTTTCTGAATCTATTTGTACGAGTTCCAAAAACTCATCAATTAAACGTTGGTTTGTCATATTAAAACTCCTTTATAATGGGATATTGCCATGTTTTTTGGTAGGTCGGGTTTCTTTCTTATTACGCATCATATCTAGAGCCTGAATGAGTTTAATACGCGTTTCGCGTGGATCGATTACATCATCCACCATACCTCGTGCAGCAGCTACATAAGGGTTTGCAAATTTTTCGCGATATTCCTCGATTTTTGTCGCACGCGTTTGTTCAGGATTGTCGCTTTGCGCGATTTCCCGGGAAAAGATTACGTTTGCTGCCCCTTGTGGACCCATTACTGCAATTTCTGCGTTTGGCCAAGAGAACACCAGATCAGCACCGATGGATTTAGAGTTTAGTGCTACATATGCTCCACCATATGCTTTTCTTAAAATGACTGTCATCTTCGGAACAGTTGCTTCAGAATACGCATATAAAATCTTTGCCCCGTGACGAATGATTCCACCATGTTCTTGTTTAATTCCCGGGAAAAATCCGGTTACATCTTCAAACGTAATGATTGGAATATTGAATGAGTCACAGAATCGAATAAAACGTGCTGCTTTATCCGAAGAATTGATGTCGAGACCCCCAGCCATTACTTTCGGCTGGTTACACACCAAACCTACGACTTCCCCTTTAATACGAGCCAGACCAATTACAATATTACGTGCAAACTCTTTCTGTACTTCCATGAATGAATCCTGGTCCACCACTTGTTCGATAACTTTACGAATGTCGTAAGGACGAATTGCATCAAACGGTACAACATCCGTTAATTCAGGTCGATAATCATCCATTTGGTCAGCTTCCAGACGAGGTGGTTTCTCATCGTTATTTTGTGGCAAGAAACTTAGTAAATCTCTAACCTGCTGAAGTATTTCCTGCTCTGTTTCAGCACGGAAATGAGCATTTCCACTGATGGCATTATGTACTTTTGAACCGCCCAAGTCCTCAGAAGATATTTTTTCTCCTGTAACTGTTTCAATAACTTTTGGACCGGTAATAAACATTTGGCTTGTTTTATCGACCATA
Source organism: Paenisporosarcina sp. P4_E4_2 (assembly GCF_056401595.1). Classification (NCBI taxonomy): domain Bacteria; kingdom Bacillati; phylum Bacillota; class Bacilli; order Caryophanales; family Caryophanaceae; genus Paenisporosarcina; species Paenisporosarcina sp. P4_E4_2. The sequence goes on from NZ_JBFUJC010000408.1 coordinate 1,770, forward strand.
AAGACAAAATCCGTGATTGCTGGAGAATAGACTGCCCCACCGGCACATGGTCCCATAATGACCGAGATTTGCGGAATGACGCCTGAATAAATGGTATTACGATAGAAAATATGGCCATATCCATCAAGAGACACAACGCCCTCTTGAATACGTGCACCACCAGAATCATTTAACCCAATGAACGGTGCGCCATTTTTGGCTGCCAAGTCCATGACATTGGCAATTTTCATCGCATGCATCTCACCAAGTGCTCCGCCAAATACTGTGAAGTCCTGAGAGAATAAATAAATCGCACGACCATTTACTTTCCCGTATCCTGTAACGACTCCATCCCCTGGCCCTTTTTGAGTGTCCATGCCAAAGTCGACCGTACGGTGTTCAATGAATGGATTCAATTCAACGAACGTTCCTGGATCGACCAATAAATCGATGCGTTCACGTGCTGTCAATTTTCCTTTAGCGTGCTGTTTTTCAATTCTATCGTCTCCGCCGCCCAGTTCTATTTCACGCTTGCGATCGTATAAATCATTGATTTTTTCATAAATGTCCATGTATATTACCCCTTTAACCCGCTTTTATCACACAATTCATAAAGTACACCGAAAGAAGACTTTGGATGCAAGAAGGCAACTTGAGCACCACCCGCTCCAATCTTCGGCTGTTCATTTAATATTCGTACGCCTTTTTCACGAAGTTCAATCATGCGTTCGTCGATGCCCTCTACTCCAAAAGC
>NZ_JBFUJC010000409.1:0-2496 GCF_056401595.1 Paenisporosarcina sp. P4_E4_2
AATTTGCACAAATGCTTACAGAACACTTGGCATTGGCACATTGTGAAGTAATTATAAAGATTTATCAAGAGAACCCTGAAAAAGCGATAGAACTAATGATGTTAACGAAATATGGTTTTAAAGAATCAGACATACCATTAGATAAGTTATTGCATTTTAATCAAGAGAAGAGGCCTTTAGTTCTTGTTCTACTAACGGGTGCTTTAGTTGAAGAACAGAAGATCGTCATAGACGGTCTTTTTTGTTTGGCTAAAGCCTCAAGACAGATTGGATATTTATTCATGGGACTGGGAAAGCGAAACCGCCAGAAGCCCGTCAAATCAACGATGTATATTCGGTGAATACGAGATGGATCGGTAGTTTTATTTGAGAAAACAATAATCCGTGCCATTTTTTCCATAGAAAAAACGCCCTTTTAGGCGTTGGGTATTAATTGCTTGCTGCTGTTTCGGTTATTGTTTTATCTGGGTTCAATACATACGTCCAAACTTTCCCGTCATCGCCTTTATAAAAATAAGAATACATAATAGCCTTGCCGTCATTAAAGTTAATAAATAGCTGGGATTTTACGTTCTCATCTTTAATTTCCTTAAATGCAACCGTTTTTACAGTTTGTTCATAGTTATATTTGTTTTTAACGTTGTCGTACATCCAAGTTTCAATATTCCCCTCGAATCCCGAAACAAAATCTTGACCAAATATCTCTTTGACATTTTCTTGGGTTAACTCTATTTCCGCATTGCTTAGTACAAAATTTTTATCAATTATATTTCTCGTTTTTACAGTTGATTTTGAGTCAGTTCTTAAATATCCCAGAATTTTTCCTTCCACGCTATCCATCGGTAATACACCAAAATATCTGCTATCAACACCTCTAGCTCCGTTGTCAGATAAAACAAATACGGTATTCTCCTCAACTTTAACAGGATTCATAGTAGTAGCAAAATATTCTCTATGATTTTCATCATTTACTCTATTGGGTGGTTTCACTTTTTCGAAATATTCCTTTTCATTCATTCCTCTCTGTAATAATTTGGAATAGAAAGTATCCAGTTTTTTATCGTCGATGAAGACTTGCCCATCTTTTATTTCAACGGTTTCACCTGGTAACCCAACTACTCTCGAAATGTAATACTCGGGCATATTGAAATCAGGATTTGTTTCTATTGTGAAGTCCGGTGATTTGAAGTAAATAACATCTCCGCGTTTAATTTCCTTGTCATCAGGATCAACGACTAAACGGGGATGAGCCAATGTTTCATAATCGTGATCACCTCTATCCATATTGTCGGAATACCATTCCAATAACAATGAATTTTCAAGAGGTTCTACCAATTCGACTTCTGGTTTTGTATCATTGTCTGTAATCGTATCCACTTCATTCGAAGCAGCCTCTGGTGAACACGCAGTTAATAATACTGCCGCACCAATCAGTAAATATTTTTTCACTTACATCATCTCCTTTACTTATATTATACCAGTATTATCCATTTGAACCTTAAAAATAAAGAATATTCTGTGAACAATAATAAGTAAAAAATGCTGAACTCTAATCAGCGTTTTTTTAACGTTTATATATAATATCTTCCCAAGAATACACTTTATCAGTGATTCCTAATCGTTGAGCAGGTGTCATTTTAACTCCATTTGTTTTAGTAGCCTTACAGAAGTTATAATACGTTCTTAAAATCGTTACCGACATTTGAGCGTATCTCGGATTAAAGTTGGCGTAAATATAGGATTTCCCGTCACCTCTTGAAGTAACAAGGGGTCTTTCGCAGATTAGTTTAACAAGAAGGCTTTTTCGGAATGCCATTGAATAAGTTAATATATGTAAATTATTAAACAATAGGGGTGCTTTACTTCAAGTCGAGGTTGGCACTTTTTTATTGAACTAACGGGGCAGATTAATTCAATATAAATTAAAAGGAATTGGAGTGAGGACTTTGTTAATTAGGAAAATTGTTTCTGCTTTAACTGCTGGTATAATTATGACTATTATTTATTCAGCATTTGAAGAATTAGGGATGGGTCTCTTTTTAGGGATATACCTACTACCGATTCTAATAATATATGGAACACCTTCCTCAATATTTTCTGATTTAATTACCAAAAGATTAAGAGGTTTTAGTCGAATGTTTATGGCTTTCATTATTCATGTATTTATGGGTGCATTATTAGTAATAATTCCAACACTACTGTCGGAGCATGAAAGAGATATACTTATCAGTTTATTGAATAATTTCTTCTTTGTTAGCGCGGTTTTATCTGCTTTCATTTTTTGGTTCATTGATGAATTAATTAGAAGTGATAAATGTATAAAAATATGGGGTAAATTTGTGGCAGTTCTAAATAAGATTGGTGACTTAAGAATATAAAAACTCTATTTATATATCGGGTTATTCAACTAACGTGGTGCTTTAGTTGAAGAATCGGCTGCCTTTACAAGGTGGCTTCTTCTTATGGATATGAAGTTGATTTACTTCCTAATTGTGG
>NZ_JBFUJC010000410.1:0-2494 GCF_056401595.1 Paenisporosarcina sp. P4_E4_2
TGCATATCGTGCTATCAAAGAAGCTGAAACTCAACGTTATGTCAGCACGATTGAGCGGGTTGGGACTATTCGTATTGAAAAGAAAAAGAAAGAAAATATCGAACGTCTGACTTTTGCGGAAGTTGTAAATATTGTGGATGGCCAAGTATTGGGTGGAAAGAATGGTCTGCATAAAACGCTGACCAAGTTTGTTATTGGTGCGATGCAATTAGAGGACATGATGCGATACACCGATGCGGGCAGTCTACTAATCGTCGGAAACCGGGCGAAAGCCCATTTTACAGCTTTGAAAGCAGGAGCGGCTGTATTGATAACGGGTGGATTTGAAGCCTCGGAATCTTTGAAAAAAGWGGCGGATGAATTAGAGTTGCCGATTATCTCCACAAGTTATGACACATTTACAGTTGCCACGATGATTAATCGTGCCATTTATGATCAATTAATTAAAAAAGAAATTTTATTCATTGAAGATATTTATGTGCCGTTTCAGGAAACAGATTTCTTGCGTGTAACCGACGACGTGAAAGCGTATCATAACAAAAATGCACAAACAAGGCATGGTGGATTTCCAGTGGTGGATGCCAATCAAAAAAATGTTGGCATCGTTACGGCAAGAGACGTTATAGGGAAAAATTATGGTGAATCCATCGAAAAAGTCATGACAAAAAATCCTATCACAGTCACGATGAAAACGAGTGTTGCTACTGCTGGGCATCGGATGATTTGGGAAGGCATCGACTTAATGCCGGTGGTCAATGATTCCGGCATTCTCGAAGGGGTTATCAGTCGCCAGGATGTCTTAAAAGCATTGCAGCTGGCGCAACGACAGCCGCAACATGGTGAAACGATTGATGATATTGTCAAAAATCAAATGAAAGTCCTTCAAGAAGATGAACTCGCAGTCGAGTTTACCGTGACGCCGCAAATGACGAATCAATTTGGGGCCATTTCATATGGAGCATTTACCACCCTGTTGGCTGAAGCGGGTAATTACGCGATGAAAAACAGAAAACGTGGAGATAGTGTCGCTGAGAACATGACGATTTATTTTATCAAACCTGTTCAGATGGATAGTGTGTWGACGGTACGTCCTCGAATATTGGACATGAGTCGGAAGTTTGTGAAAATGGAGTTTGATGTGTTCCATGGTACTCTTTTAGTCGGGAAGGCTATGATGATGTTCCAGTTGCTTGAAAGATAGGGTCAAACCTCAGAATGGCAATAAAAAAAGTGATGCTGGACAGCATCACTTTTTGTTCAAACGAAATTCTTCTTCTACAAATTGACCGTAATGTTTGGCCACACGATAATAATTAACCATGGYGAACAAACCAATAACAATAAATATCCCTGAGATAACATACGTTAATGTTGTGGGAAATAAGAATAATTGGTTAAGTCCAAAGAAAAATAACAAGCTACCAAGTGCTATTAAAGCACGATTCGAATACCACTTTTTGGCAATCGGTAATTCACTGCGATATTGCTTCGTTTTAAAATAAAAATAAAACGCAAATGAAATTACAATCAGAAATATAAATACAGCATTTATCATCGTAAACCTCCTGTTATTAAATGAAACTGTCATTATTGTATCGACATTTTTACAGAATTGCGAATGGTATTCACGAAAGGTCGGAGGGAAAATCATGAAACGTCAAATCATTGACACAATATCGGCTTACGAAACAATCATTATTCATCGGCACGTTAGACCAGATCCCGATGCTTACGGATCTTCAGTTGGCTTAAAAGAAATTCTCAAAGCAAGTTACCCTGACAAGAAGGTGTATGTTACAGGGGAACATGAGGAAACATTAAGCTTTCTTGCCGAGCCTGACCAAGTGAGTGATGCCCAATTTGAAGGTGCACTTATTATCGTCACAGATACAGCAAACACAGAACGAATTGATGATCAACGATACCTATCGGGTGCTTTTCTAATCAAAATCGATCATCACCCGAACGATGATGCCTACGGTGATTTATTATGGGTCAATACGCAAGCAAGTTCTGCAAGTGAAATGATTTATGATCTTTACGAAGAAGGCAAGACTAGTGCAAATTGGCAAATGTCTGATGCTGCCGCACGTGTTCTATTTGCAGGAATCGTCGGAGATACCGGACGATTTATGTTCTCAAGTACAAGTCAAAAGACTTTTGACACGGCAGGCGAATTAATCAAATATAATTTTGATCGTACTGAATTATTTAATGGCATGTACGAAGTGGAACGTAATCTATTGCATTTACAAGGTCATATTTACCAGCACTTCGTCATGAATGACAACGGGGCGGCTTACATTAAACTACCGCTTGAAACGTTGAAAGAATTCGGTGTGACTGCAAGCGAAACATCGTTACTTGTCGGTTCTCTTGGCAATGTAAAAGGAATTAAAGCGTGGATAATATTCATCGAAGAAGAGGATCAGATTCGCGTGCGACTTCGCTCTAAAGGTCCTATAATCAATGAATTGGCCAAGCAGTATGGTGG
>NZ_JBFUJC010000411.1:0-2467 GCF_056401595.1 Paenisporosarcina sp. P4_E4_2
AGCTAACGTTACGGATGCAGAAGGTATCGCACGTGTGCATGTGGATTGCTGGAGAACTACTTATAAAGACATCGTCCCGGAAGAGTTTTTGAATAAACTCTCCTATGAAAATCGTACCCAGCTGTGGATTCAAAATATTTCAAACGAAACTAATTATGTGTTCGTAGCTGAACAGGAAGGGAAAATCGTTGGTTTTACTGATGGTGGAAAAGAAAAGTCAGGAAAATATCCAGGTTATATGGCTGATATTACGACGCTTTATATCTTGGAAGAATTTCAAGGCTTAGGAATGGGAAGGCAATTGCTGCAACAAGTCTTTTTGAAGCTTAAGGAAAATAATATGACATCCGCGCTCGTATGGGTATTGGAAGATAATCCTTCAAAATATTTCTACGAAACAATGGGTGCTAAAGTCATTGAAAACCAAAAAGACATTACAATTGGCGGCAAACAGTTAAATTTAATAGGGTATTGTTGGAGAAACATATAAGAGATCAAAAAAGGGGATTTGAAAATGAGTAAAATTATTGAGTACTATTCCAAGTTTGATGAATGGGGAAGACTTGACCGAGAGCCATTAGAGTTTCAGATTAATTGGCATTTCATTCAGAAATATATGCCGGCAACAGGCAGTGTGCTGGATAACGGAGCGGGACCTGGAAAATATGCAATGAGGCTGGCACACCAAGGATATGAAGTGACATTGACGGATTTAGTCCCTAGATTGGTTGAAGTTGCTCAAGATAAAGCAAAAGAAATGGATCTAGATGCACACTTTAATGGTTTTCACGTGGCCGACGCCAGAGATCTGTCCGTTTTGGCTGATGAGAAGTTTGATGCTGCACTTGCGCTTGGACCGATGTACCATTTGCAAAWAGAAGATGACCGACAAAAAGCGATTCAGGAACTGTACCGCGTGACAAAACAGGAAGGTATTGTGTTTGTTGCCTTTATGCCAAGAAGCAAGCATGTTCTGAGCTCTTTAATGAATCCTTGGAACTGGAGTCCAAACGATAAGATGGATGCGATAGTGGAATTCATGAAGACCGGTGAGTTTAATCATAGCGATGATGGCCGGTTTACGGGAGCATATTACTTTAATGTAGAGGATATTAAACCATTTATGGAGACCCAAGGGTTTGAGACATTGGATTTGATTGGATCGACCAATATTGGAACGCTTTTGACGAGCGAACAATGGGATTATTGGAGAAATCGTGGTGATGAAGAGTTCAATCAGTTGCTGGAGCTTCTGAAAGAAACAGCGAGTAATCCACATATGTTAGGCGTTTCTTCGCATTTGCTTTATATAGGGAAGAAGAAATAGTAAGTAATAAATTTGGGGAAATCACGTATTAAAAAAGGTTCCATTGGCTCCTCTAACTACGAACATACGTATGTTATAATGGCAAGGTAATAGAATAGGTACTCAAGGGTGGTTGGCTCATTCCCGTTCGAAAGGGGGTGGTGCCATGTCAGTATTCGAAGCATTAATGTTTGCATTATCGTTCGCAGCATTGATTGTGTCAATTCTGTCTTTTAACCATAAAAAATAACCCATCCTTGAGTTAGCCGCTCAGATGGGTTATTCCTACCATTTTGTAGCCAATCCCCTTGTAGGGAACCTGCTATTACGTCGATCGTTGGTGTTAGCGCACCAGCGATCTTTTTTATTTTACTCATATCTTACAATCAGTATACCAATTTCTTAGCTGTGTATCAAATACTGAGCAGCTAATGTAATTGATATTCTCACATTAGTGGCTCATCRAAAAGGATAAATATCCCATCTTTCTATAAAAAAATAGTCAAACATAGCCTTGTGTAAAATGAAATTCCAATTTAAAATGCCAAAATGGACGATCCAGAACATTTGTTTGTATAATGGGTTTAGCGTCATTTATCTATAGTTTTTCAGAAGAAGGGAGCAATAGCAATGCCTCGAAATCCTGGAATAACTGATGAAACCATAATATAACTGTACAAAGTAACATGTCTTTCAAAGAAATGAACTCAATTGTCGGACTTTCTGATCGTGCAATTCGTAATGTTCTATACAAGCATGGAATACCCATGAATAGAGAACAGTATTCAGGTCAACCAAGAAAACATCAAGTGAACAAGAATTTCTTTAAGGATTGGACGCATGAAATGGCATGGGTACTTGGTTTATTGGTTACTGATGGACACATTCATAATTCATTTCATAGTATTTTTTTTACTCAAAAAGATGAACGTATCCTGCGACTGATCGCCAACTATATGGAAGCAGATTATGTACTAACGCCATTTGGGAAAACTAAAACAGCAGCAACATTAATCATTAATTCGAAAGAAATAAAACAAGATCTTGAATCACTCGGAATTACGGCAAAGAAATCATTAAATGTGCCTTTCCCAAAGGTTTCAGAGAAGTTTTTGCCATCATTTGTACGTGGCGTTATTGATGGCGATGGCTGGGTAGGTC
>NZ_JBFUJC010000412.1:0-2466 GCF_056401595.1 Paenisporosarcina sp. P4_E4_2
ATATAAGTCAACACTATTTAATAGATTTGTTATGGGTTTATATTATCAGAATATTAGGAGCTTTTCAACCACCAATTTATGACAATCGTATAAAGTAAAACGCTGCTTCTCTACTAATAAAAAAGAAGGACAATACTAATGAAAGTATTGTCCTTCCTATATTGATTAGTGCCCTTCTACAAACACAAAGTATAGAATAAAAATAACGAACATGCCGTACATGATAGGATGAACCTTTTTAATATTCCCGCTCAAGATCATTGTAATCGGATAAAATACAAATCCCATAGCGATTCCTGTAGCGATGCTATACGTAAGGGGCATCGTAATAATAGTTAAAAATGCTGGTACCGCAATTTCAAATCGATTCCATTCAATTTTATTCAAAGATGAAACCATTAGGACACCGACAATGATTAAGGCTGGTGCTGTTACTGCAGAAGTCATTACGGATAATACTGGTGAGAAGAATAATGCCAACAAGAATAAGACACCCGTAACAATTGCTGCAAATCCCGTTCTCGCACCTGCGGCAACTCCTGCACTTGATTCAATATAAGAAGTCGTCGTTGAAGTACCGAAAATCGCTCCCGTTACAGTTGCAAGTGAATCTGCTAGCAATGCTTTACCCGCACGCGGAAGTTTATTGTCTTTCATTAAGCCGGCTTGGTCGGCAACGGCAACAAGAGTACCTGCAGTATCAAAGAAATCTACGAATAAGAATGTCAGTACTACAATTAAGAATTGGATGGTCATTAATGATCCTGGATCATTCAGTAAAGGTTCGAAAGCCACCCCGAAAGTTGGAGCCACACTTGGAACTTTACTTACTATAGAAGAAGGAACATCTACTAAACTGAAAATCATCCCCGCTCCTGCCGTTAATAGCATCCCGTAAAAGATACCACCTTTAACGCCTCTTACCATAAAGATAACAGTTAACACTAATCCAAAGATGGCTAGCAACGTATTTCCTGCAGATAAATCTCCTAATCCAACTAGTGTAGCTTCGTTATTGACGATTATCCCTGCGTTTCGTAAGCCGATAAAGGTGATGAACAAACCGATACCTGCTCCAACAGCATATTTTAATTCAGCAGGAATGGCATTGATGATGGTTTCACGAATTCCTGATAATGAAAGAACAATAAAAATTAGTCCCGAAAATAGAACACCTGTTAAAGCTGTTTGCCAAGGAATTCCGTAAGTTAGAACAACTGTATAAGCAAAGAATGCATTTAATCCCATTCCCGGGGCAAGGGCTATGGGATACTTGGCTATCAATCCCATAAAGAGAGAACCGACGGCTGCCGCTAAAGCAGTTGCTACAAATACTGCACCTGGATCCATGCGCATTGCGTCAGGTAAATCAGGCACCGAATTTAGTGACAAAGTTAATGGATTGACGATCAAGATGTAGGCCATCGATAAGAACGTAGTCAGTCCACCGATAATCTCGCGACGATAATTCGTTCCGAGTTCTTCAAATTGAAAATACTTTTTCATGTTTTTTCCTCCGTGTTGTCGTGTACACATTTGTTTCTTCTATAATAATTAAGTTTCAGCGTCAGATCTTAACTCAACTCTCAGTCTATAAAACAGATACCCAGTTTAATAGAGATGTTAACCTCCGAATTGAATTCGACTTGCGCTAAATGCTTTCTATTATAAAAAACAAAAAGGCATGCAACAAAAAGTCGCATGCCTCCGATTTCTTCCATTAACGATGTTAATAAGAAGTAAGAAAGACGGAACGGTCCGCCTTTCTAAATCGTAGTCGAGTCATTTACGGTAACTCGGTAGAAACTTTCGGGCCATATTCCCGACTTTATACGACGACAGTATTTAATTACAATAGTACTATAACATCTATTTGTAGAGGTTTCAATCATTTTTCCGAACAATAATTAAAAAAATGTCTCCATAGTTCGGAAATAAACATTCATTTCCAACTGAACTCTTTATTCCCTCTCAATTGTTGCTGGTGGCTTGCTCGTGATGTGGTTTTTTGCCTTCGTTTTTTTGATTCAATTGAGAATCATCCAGTAGCTCAACAATTTTAACCATAAAAAAACTCCCTTCTATTTGCAAAATATCGCAAATAAAAGAGAGTATTTGTTAATAGTCAACTGTTGCTGGTGGTATAAGTCACTTTCAATAAAACATCTATAAACACCGATATATCAAGGTTTGAGACGTTTTAAAATTTACAACCTACTATTCCCACTCAATTGTTGCTGGTGGCTTGCTCGTAATGTCATACAGTACACGGTTGATGTTTGGCACTTCATTGACGATGCGGACACTGATTTTCTCCAATACATCCCAAGGCACACGAGCCCAGTCAGATGTCATCCCATCGATTGAAGTTACTGCACGAATGCCGATAGCGTAATCGTAAGTACGTGCATCACCCATTACACCGACACTTCGAATGTCAGGTAACACCGTGAAGTACTGCCAGAT
>NZ_JBFUJC010000413.1:0-2445 GCF_056401595.1 Paenisporosarcina sp. P4_E4_2
GAATACCACCGTGAGGGATATGAAGAGTGTTATGAATATAAGGAGTTATTGGGATGGATATCGTGCAAGAATCATCGCTTAATTTCTTCTCCATATGCAAAGTAGCGCCTAAATAAGTGGAAAGATCACCACTTTGTTTCTTCTCAAAGCCTTCCAACCATTTTGATAACGTAGAGACATCTTCGGTTGATGCATGAATTAATATGTTTTCGAGTTGATTACGTACTGATTTTTTCATGTTGTTTCTCCTAACTTTTAGCAAATGCAGGTCTTTTATTTTATGAGTCCAATCTGTTATGATTAAAATAGATTGGAGGAATGTCCGATGATGATGACATCAGAATGGGCAAACATCATGGATGAAGGAGATAGTTTAACACAGATGATTTTATCCTCCGAGCAAGTAGAACGCTTCAAAGAAGCATATTTCGCCGTTTATACAGACGAATTATTAAATAGACAGATTGCTTCTTTTTCTCGTTTAAAAGAGCAGTATGAAGATGTTCAACGCTTCGGAAAGTATCATCCGGACTATCAGCACGTGATGAAGTCTATTCGAGTACAAAAACGCGCACTTGATATGAATGAACGTGTCGCTAATTTAAGACTGGCTGAAAACGAATTGCAAGATTTGTTGGATGAAGTCAGCTTATTAATAGGAAAAACTGTATCTGAATCTGTCAAGGTCCCTGTCAGCAATCCGTTCTTCGCTTCAGCTGCCTCTTCTTGTAGTACAGGAAGCTGTGGAACTGGTGGTTCTTGTGGCTGTTCAGCTTAAATAAAAGATTGTAGCTTGGGTGCGTAACTGCTCTTGAGCCGGACATAACAAAAGGATGTGCGCGTAATGTGCACATCCTTTTTCTTATTCTTAAAGAAAGTTTTAGCTTATACACATTTTCTTATGCAATATGTTCTGCCAGTAACGCAACGGCTAAATCTGGACGATCTGTAACAATTCCTTTTGCACCTGATTGCAACAAACGCTGCATTACTTGAGGATCATTGATTGTCCAGTAGTGAACGGGAACATTCAGTTTGCTCAGGAAGTTGATAAAACCTTCTCCATCAAGTGGGAAAACACCGGATTTCACTGGAATTTGAAAGACGTCTACACGAGGATGATACAAATGTCCGAACTGACTTGTGTAGGCAGAATACGCTTTACGCACTTCGTTTTCTCCTGCACCAAGTGCCACCGAATTTTGAGCATACAGGTTGAAACGATCGATTTGCTCGTCATGGAAGCTCGTGACAACCACACGGTTTTGAGCACCAAGTTCTTCTATCAAACGCCATAATTTTGAAGGAATCAAGCTACCTTCATACGTTTCAGGAGAATCCTTCATATCGATGTTAATCAACATTTGTGGGAATGCTTCAAATAGCTCACGTAGCGTGATAGCAGTTAAGCCTTGTCCACGATATTCATATTCTTGCTGCTCATTAATAAACTGATAACCCAGATCAAAAGCCTTAAGTTCAGAAAGTGTCATATCTGCAACACGTCCTGCACCGTCAGTGGTACGATCTACATATTCGTCATGGAAAACCACGATTTCTTCATCTTTTGTCAAGCGAATATCGATTTCAAATCCATGAACTCCAAGTTCAGCTGCTTTTTTGAAAGCTATCATGGAGTTTTCTGGAGCAATCAGAGAACCTCCACGATGAGCTAAGATAATCGGATGTTCATATTGAAGTGCTTCTTTATCAGGGCGTTTTTGAGGTTTTGAGATGGCTTTAGAGCCTGCCCAGGCAGCAGCACCAGCTGCGGCGATTGCGAATGCTACTTTCGTTTTCTTTCCCATGTCTAATTCCTCCTCATGCAAACTTGCTTTCCCCATTATAAAGGAAAGTATAGCAAACTGTCAGCTTCAAGCGGTTGCGAACGTTTTCTTTCATATGGTATTCTTTTAAGTAAGAAAAGAGGGAACTCGCATGAATGAACGACAAGGATTAATTGTATATGTACATCATTTAAAACAAGCGAAGTCGCTGAGGAAATATGGACATGTTCAATATATTTCCCGAAAATTAAAGTATGTCGTAATGTATTGCGACCTCGATCAAATTGAAGCGATTTCAACGAAATTACAAAAACTCCCGTTTGTAAAAGAAGTCAGTCCTTCCTACCGTCCGTTTGTCAAAACTGAATATGAAAATTCTAAACCGGACAAAGCAAAAGAATATGACTATAAAACGGGCTTATAACTTAGCTTAAAGGCGGCAAAATGTGATGCAATCTAAACAACCCGATTAAATATTGATGGTACAAAGCGGGCTCAGCAAAATAAGRTGAATGCTTAACTTCGAGACGGTGTGGGGAATAATTTCTTTCCTGCAGCGTTTTTTCAATTAGTTGGATGCGTTTGCTCGGTTTTTCTTCCGAGTATTCAATCCCTTCGCGACAGAAGTAAATCGGCGTGAATTTACTATCATCTACAG
>NZ_JBFUJC010000414.1:0-2441 GCF_056401595.1 Paenisporosarcina sp. P4_E4_2
GTCATAACTTTGAGCGTAATCTTATTGGCTGGATGTAATTCAAATAAGTTTAAAGCAGAAACTGACTGGGAAGTAGAATCTTTTTCACATGAATCACAACGTGGGGAAGACGTATCCTTGGATAGTTTAAAAGGGAAAGTATGGCTGGCAACATTTATTTTCACTAATTGTGAAACGGTGTGTCCGCCGATGACAATGAATATGACAATGGTGCAAGATGAATTAATCAAATTGGGTGTGGAAGATTATAAAATCGTCGCATTTAGCGTAGATCCAAAAGTGGATACACCTGAAATCTTAACAGAATACTTAGCTAAATTTAACCCACCTGACGAAACCAAATGGGAATTGCTTTCGGGTTATGATCCTGTTTATATTGAACAATTTGCTAAAGAATCATTTAAATCTTTAGTCAAAGCTGATCCTTCCTCCAATCAAGTGGTCCATGGGCAAAGCTTCTACTTAGTCGATCAAAACGGTGTAGTTGTAAAAAGCTACAATGGCTTTCAAGATGTGCAAAAAGAAGAAATCGCATCTGACATGAAAGCATTAATCGAACAAGGAAAGTAAAATGAACAGGCTAAGATAGATTTAGCTAATATTTAGTAGGATAGTTAGTCCTTTATCAGGACTAACTATCCTTTTTTTATTGAATGTTTTTGATTTTCTGCAGGTATTCAAGGAAAAAGAGTAACCATAGGGTTCGCGTTATTTTTTTCCATATACTGTATAATTCGACTGAGGAGTAGAACGTGCTGAAGTTAAGAATATGAATGAAACGTAACATTTTTGTTAATCTTAGATAATTCAGCAGGGAAAGAAAAATGAGAAGTATCTCACTTAACATTCACTAATTTCTTAAAAAAAGTCAGCTGTCTTTTCATACACGTCTGTCACAATAAGGATTGTAAGATCGTTTCACATTACATTTTAGGAGGAATTCGGTTATGAGAAAGAAATTGATCATTCCAGCATTGGCTTTAACTTTAGTGGGAGGAGCAGTCGTAGGTACGAGCCATATGATGCCTGCGTTTGCCAAAGACAATACAAGTAACACCAATCAAGAAGAACATCAAGATAAAGAGAACAGTGCAASATTGCAAAAAAGCGCAAAAATTTCTAGTAAAGAAGCAGAAGCCATTGCCTTAAAAGAAGTTCCCGGAACAGTGAAAGAGTCTGAACTGGAAGAAGAAGATGGTGTCCTTGTTTATGGATTTGAAGTGCAAACAACTTCAGGTGATGTAAAAGACGTCAAAGTAAATGCAAAAAATGGTGACATTTTCAAAGTTGAAAATGAAGGCGATGATGAAGGAGACGGTGAAGAAAATGACGACAACATCAAAGATCTTCAAAAAAGAGCTTCATTATCAAGTAAAGAAGCAGAAGCCATTGCTTTAAAAGAAGTTCCAGGTACAGTAAAAGATTCTGAACTAGAAGACGAAGATGGCGTCGTTGTGTATGGTTTTGAAGTTCAGACAACTTCAGGAGTGAAAGATGTCAAAGTAAATGCTGAAAATGGTGATATTTTCAAAGTTGAAAATGAAAATAACGATGAAGGCGATGATGAAGAAGACGGAGAAGAAAATGATGACAACATCCAAGATCTTCAAAAGAGCGCTTCATTATCAAGTAAAGAAGCAGAAGCCATTGCTTTAAAAGAAGTTCCAGGTACAGTAAAAGATTCTGAACTAGAAGACGAAGATGGCGTCGTTGTGTATGACGTTGAAGTTAAAAAGTCTACAGGGATTATCAAGGGTGTCAAAGTAGATGCGTCTTCAGGCAAAATCATTAAAGTTGCTGACGAAGAAGATAATGATGATGAAGTCGAGAATGACTAGCATCAAAAATAAATCAGTAAATAGTTCAAAGGAGTAGATGAGTTTATTTCATCTATTCCTTTTTTCTTGCCAATTGTTATTAGTGATTTTAATTTATTCAGGTACGATTTAGAAAAAAGAGGGTCGTTGTGATTAAACAAAAGGATTTTTACAAAGGAGCACGAAACAGGTTAGTTGCGATGAACCACTTAAATTAGCATATAAAAAAGATGATGTTTATGGTCTTTTAGGAATAAATGGGCAGATGAGACCACGACCATTTGCAAGTTAATTGGTTATCTAAGCCTCCAAATGGCGAAGTTAAGTGTTAAGTGAAAATAGATTGATGTCTAACAAAATTGTAAGGCTCACTGTTGTTCGATTACATAGACATAACCTGATTTCTTGGAGGGTTCATATTGAAGAAAATATTGTTAATTGAAGACGAAGATAGTATCTCTGAATTTTTAGAGTTAGAACTCAAACATGAAGGTTTTGATGTCAAAGTTGTCGATGATGGAAGAGAAGGCCTGGACGCAGCGATGAATCAAGAGTTTGATTTAATTTTACTCGACCTAATGCTTCCACATTTAAATGGAATTGAAATATGCCGTAGGTTAAGAG
>NZ_JBFUJC010000415.1:0-2432 GCF_056401595.1 Paenisporosarcina sp. P4_E4_2
GTGTATTAAATGTGATTATTAAGTGATTAGCAAGAAACCATCACATTTTTACAAATATATTAATCTACTATTTAGTAAGGAAAAGGGGGAAATTTAATGAAGAAGAGGAGAAACAAAAAAATTGTTAATGTAATGACCGTAGGATTGGTATCTGCAGTACTTTTGTCAACAAGTACTGTTCATTCATTTGCTTATGATGCCACCACCACCAAAACGCCGGTGACCCAGGCGTTCAAGCAACTGCAGAACAACAAAGTTGTCGACTCGCACACTGTTACCCTTATCACGGGCGAAGTTGTGATGCTGGAAAAAAACGCCGATGGCTTGCAATCAGCAACGCTTGCTCCAAACCCTGATGGAACCGAAGTGGGTGTAACCACGTTGAGTTTGGGAGACGATTTCTACCTCATCCCGGATAAGGCACAACCGTACCTAGCAGCAGATGAGCTTGACCGCGAGTTGTTTAATATCACCAAGTTGGTCGAGTATGGCTACGACGACGCTCACGTCTCCGATATCCCGTTGATCGCGACTTACTCAGGCACAGAAAGTCATACGGACGAAGCGTTAGAACAGGCTGCTCCGGCAGGTTCAAAAAAGGACAAGGTATTAGATAGCACTAATGGTGTGGCGCTAAAGGCGAGCAAGTCGATGGCGGCGAAGTTCTGGGAAGCGGTAGACGATGACAGCGCCAAAGCTACGACCGCACCGAAACTTGCCGATGGCATAAACAAGTTGTGGCTTGACAAACCGGTGCAAGTGATGTTGGACAAGAGTGTTCCACAAATTGGAGCACCTACAGCATGGGCAGCAGGGTATGATGGCACAGGCGTGAAAGTGGCTATCTTAGATACTGGGATCGATCCGAATCATGCTGATGTTAAAAATGCTATCGCTGAAGCGAAGAGTTTCGTACCGGGTGAAGATTATGTAGATCACCACGGGCACGGTACGCATGTTGCTTCGACTGTCGCGGGATCAGGCGCAGCTTCTGGAGGTAAATATAAGGGCGTAGCCCCAGGTGCAAAACTTCTAATTGGGAAGGTGCTTAGCAACGCAGGAACAGGTTCTACATCCAGTATCATCGAAGCAATGCAATGGGCAGTTCAGGAAAAGGCCGATGTTGTCAGTATGAGCCTTGGTTCGGAAGAACCAAGCGACGGAACAGATCCACTGAGTCAAGCGGTCAATAATTTGAGTGATACAAGCAACACACTATTTGTTATTGCTGCAGGTAATGTGGGTCCAGATAAGAGAACCATTGCAGCACCAGGGGCAGCCGAAAAAGCATTGACCGTTGGGGCAGTTGACAAAAGCGCAAACGAACTTTTGGCTAATTTCTCAAGTCGCGGTCCTGTTATCAATAATTTCAGAGCTAAACCTGAGATTACGGCACCAGGAGTAGCAATCGTAGCTGCTCGTGCAGCAGGAACCACTATGGGTACGGCCGTTGATAACTACTACACTAGTGCCAATGGTACATCAATGGCTACACCACATGTTTCCGGTGCTGCAGCCATTCTGAAACAAAGACACCCTGATTGGTCAGGAGACTATATTAAGCAGGTATTAACTGGTACTGCAGTAGCAAATACCCGCTACTCAGCTAATCAACAAGGTGGCGGACGTGTAGATATCACGAAAGCCTTAGAGGCTAACGTGTATAGCAGTCCTGCAGTTGTCAGTATGGGAGCCGGGTTTGTTGATACTAAACCAATAGAAAAGACATATAATTATGTCAACCCAACCGACAGTGATATGACATTGAATCTCGTCATGACAGCCAAGAATGAGAATCAAACAGCGGCACCGGCTGGAATGTTCACACTCAGCAAGTCAGTGGTCACTGTCCCAGCACATGGCAACAGTGAGATGAAGGTAACATTTGATACATCGCTTGGCACTATTGCCGATTATCAAGCAGTGGTAAAAGCTACTTCAAGTGACGGTAAAATCATTAACACGACTATTGGTGGAACAAAAACAGAACCATTAGTTGATTTAGTTATTAATGAGATCGATCGCAACGGAAAACCGGCTGGAGGCGATATGGTGTGGTTCAACCATGACACGGGGGTTGGTAAACAGGTATATCCTAATAGCAGCGGGAAGACCACATTATCCTTGCAGCCGGGACGATACGCGGTAATTAGTACACTAAACACAAATGACAAGGCCGGAATAGCTCAGAACTATACCCTAGCCTCAGTGCCTATGATAGAGCTAAAGAGTAAGGAGAATCAAGAAATCACGTTTGATGCCCGATTAGCCAAGGAGATCAAAGTTACAACGCCTAAGGAGTCCGAAAAGCACGGTTGGAAATTCGGAGTCCGCGAGCGGATGGACACAAACCACTTCGGAGTTGACTACATGAGGAATTTTATTGGCGAAACTCATGCCTACGTGTTGCCAGTCAAGGCGCCAAATAATGT
>NZ_JBFUJC010000416.1:0-2428 GCF_056401595.1 Paenisporosarcina sp. P4_E4_2
ATTCTGACGTAACAGTGATTGACTCACGATTTATTTCATATGCTTTATCATTTCAAGTTTTAGAAGCAGCACAATTGGCACAACAAGGTGCGACAGTTGAAGAAATTGTAAAGAAGCTGGACATCATGCGTGAGAACACAAATCTTTTTGTTGTTGTTGATACGTTGGAWAATTTGGTTAAAGGTGGCCGTATTGGCAAAGGGAAAGCATTAGTAGGCTCATTGTTGTCAATTAAGCCAATTGCCTCGCTAGAAGGAGGAGAATACACTCCCGTCCATAAAGCAAGAAGCCATAAACAAGTGGTTCAATATTTATATAAACAGTTTTTAGAAGACACTAAAGGTAAAAAAGTGAAAGCTGTGGGCATCTCCCAAGCTAACGGCTTTGCGATGGCAGATCCATTGAAAAAATTAATTGAGGAATCCAGTTTTCATGATGTTTCAATAGGATATACGACGCCAATTGTTAGTACCCATACTGGTATTGGCGCTATTGGTTTTATGTACACCGTCGAATAAAGAAGGAAACGAGCAGGGAGAGATCCCTGCTTTTCTAATGAGAGGGAGAGGGAAAATGATAAAACGATTGATACTTGTCATCTTGGTGAGCGTATTCATCTTGACAGGATGTCAATTTGGCCAAATAAGCAGCCCTGATTTTTCATCAAGACAACCATTTGCAATGAAAGATTTCTTTATAAGTGAAACGTTTTTTCCAGATGATATCATGCTAGTTGGTTTAGGTGATTCTWTAACACAAGGAGTAGGGGATGAACGGAAAATGGGAGGGTATTTGGGACGCCTGGCGTCTGAAATGGAAAATTTTCAAGGAATCCGTGAAGTTGACTTAAGGAACGAAGCGAAGAGGGGAAAGCGAAGTGACCAATTATTGAAGCAACTGAAATCTGGTGACATTAACGAACCCATTCAGGAAGCTGATTTAATTATTGTGACAATCGGTGGAAACGACATCATGCGCATCGTCAAGCAAGATTTATTTCAATTGCGAATTGCTGCTTTTCAGAAAGAGTTAGTGAAATTCTCTGAGCGCTATTCGGAAATTCTCATGGAAATCAGAAAAACCAATCCGAATTCACCCATTCTCATGGTTGGCTTATACAATCCGTTTACGGTTGTGACAAATGAAAAAAATGAGTTTGATCAAATCATGATGAATTGGAACGAAGCAATTCTTAACACTTCTTACACCGACGTAAATGCTTGTTTTGTACCTGTAAGCGATTTATTCAACTCGAACGAAAACATGGTTTATCATACGGATTTTTTTCATCCAAATAGTAAAGGCTATGAACAAATGAAAGACCGCATACTGGAATCCCTTGAATCTTGCGGTTTAAAACACTTAGCAAAAGGGGAAAAGGATTTTTAAGGAGTTGACATATTAATGAATGGATGGAAAGTTGCTTTTTTACTATTAATTGCACTAATAATTACTTCTGTAGTTGTTTTTGTTATTTGGATGACTTCACCTTCTGAAAAAACGATTATTCCTGAACCACAGGCAACTTCCGATGGAAATGTGTTGACGCTAAAGACCACCAAAGAAGATTTTGAAGGCATTGCTAATTCGTACATAAGTGAAGCGATAAATATAAAGCCGATGCCAGTCGTTCTAAGTGTGGAGGATCAAATACTCCTGTCTACTGAACTTACTATTTTTTCAACCAAACTTCCCGTCATCATGAAATTTGATCCGCTGGTCGAGCCGAATGGCAACTTGAGACTGGTTCAAACAGGAGTAGAAGTCGGTCCATTAGAGCTTGATCCAAAATACGTGTTAAACTTACTGAAGGATTCCGTAACTTTGCCTGAATGGATGATTGTACGACCGGATGAAGAAGATGTGTATATCGATCTATCCCGTATTCCGATGAAATCCAATGTGAAAGTTAAAGCAAAAGAATTTAATCTACAAAAAGATGAAATCACTCTCGAGATACTTGTTCCGAGTAACTAAAGGAGGTCTACTCATGACCATTGAAAAAGCAACATTTGCAGGTGGATGTTTCTGGTGCATGGTGAAGCCATTTGACTCGTATGAAGGCATCCATTCAGTTATTTCAGGATATACAGGTGGAGATGTAGAGAATCCGACGTACGAACAAGTATGCACGAATTCTACTGGACATAAAGAAGCTGTACAGATTACCTTTGATTCAAATGTGTTTCCTTACGAACAACTTGTTGAACTGTTTTGGATGCAAATTGATCCGACAGATCCTGGGGGTCAATTTTTTGATCGCGGATCTTCTTATGAGACCGCAATTTTTTACCATAGTGAAGAACAAAGACAGATTGCTGAAAAATCCAAACAAGAATTACAAGACAGCGGAAAATTCTCGCATCCAATTGTCACCCCAATTGTGGAAGTGAAAGCATTTTATCCAGCAGAACAGTATCATCAGGAC
>NZ_JBFUJC010000417.1:0-2423 GCF_056401595.1 Paenisporosarcina sp. P4_E4_2
ATCGAGGTGATGGCCAACGCCATCCGCTCATAATCGGTGACTTTCCTGAACTCTCCTTTTTCCGCCTTTACATAGCTCTCGAACGCAGCGTAGTAAGAAGCTGGAACTTTTTGAGCAGCCCTTGCCAAACCAAGTACATCCCAATCGATGAAGTGATCATATTTGGTGAAATCACGGTTTTTTCCGATCCATCCTGCTGCATCGGCAATTGATTTTTGAATCTCGATCTGGTTGTTTCCATCGCTATTGCCGCTTCCGGGACTGCTTCCCCCTCCGGTACCCGGGATTGTTCCTTGTCCAAGATCAAGCCCAAGGTCCTTCGTATATTGCCAGCGGAGGACATCCCCGTCTTTCAGCACATAGTTCCCTGCACTGTATTCCGGGAAATTCCCGTTGACCGAATACATCCAGCCACTTTGCGAACCATGGTCAAACTCTCCAAGACCTTCTATCGCCTGAACGTAAAGCCCTGCCCCGGATCCAATATAATCAATGGATACCCCTTTTTGATCGGCCACTCTTTTCAATAATGTGAACGCAGTATCCCCATTTTGCAGCGCCACTCCCATAGGCACGATGATATCTCCGAGACCAATCGTGCGCTTCTCGACGGACAGTGTGACCGTTTTGTCCGACGGGATGGCACCGCTGTCGGGATCTTCCTCAATGATGATTTTTTTTGCTTGGCGCAGGAGCCTTGGATAACTGCCGTCAATGTCTTTTGTGACCTTCAGCTCATACGTCCCGACCCTTGCTTTTTCACCTGGAATGCGTGCGACCCCGTTGCCATCCGTTTTGTATGTCTTTCCGTCGAATTGGATGGCCGCGTCTTTGATCTTCGCTATCTCGTTCTCTTTTTCCAGTTCCCAGGAGCTGTTGTATACATCGTATTCTGCCGTAACCGTCACTTCAATTTCATCGCCTTCAAGTAATTTCGGCGCAATTGAAATGGTTGGGCGGAGGGTCAATTCCTCCACTTCATCGGCTATATCGATATCTTGGTAAATGTCCCCGACGTTCCCGTAAAACCAGACGATTTCATCTCCGTCTTCAATCGGKTACTCTCCGACAGACACACCCGGATAGTCATCATTCACTATATACTGCCAGCCATCCCAGGCCCCGAACGTCGCTTGTTCCTCTGGCCCTATTTTGGCAATATAGGAACTCGATCCTTCAAACGGGATGCTTGCTTCGGCAAGCGCCTGCTCCGTCGCATCGAAAGCATCGGCGGCTTCCATGAATGTCTCCACTTGGACATCTTTATTCATGAGTAGCGTATCGTTGATTCCTTCCACTCTTACCGAGACATTCGTTTGCTTGTCCAGTTCTTGCTCCTTGTAGTCTTTCAGCCGCACGAAAGTCGACTTTCCTGCAACGGCATCAGAGATGGCAAGCAATCCTTGCTCGGTTGCCATCTGCCAGGAGCCCAAAGTGTTCTCCTGCCAAGTAAATCTGCCATCAGCCATTTGATAGCGGTCCACAAATCGTTCAATCAGGTTGACCGATCCGAGCTGCGTCGTTTCCATGGTCCACTTTTCCGAGAAGAGGTCCTCGCCTACCGCCGCCAAGCCATTGATGATAGGCGCGACGCTATTGGAGTTTTCCCCGAACATCTGCCCCATGACTTCGCCCGTGGCTTTGTTCCGGTTGTCATGTATCCCTTGGACCGCCTTGTCGACAGCGGCTTTCACATCCGGCCGGTCCAAATGTGGGGCTAGGGCGATCAGTATCCACCCTGTCACATCGGAATCGCCAAAGTATCCTGTCGTGGGATTTTGCTTACTCAATATATATTGGATATGTTTATCCTGGTCATACTCCGCTTCCATCAGATCAAGCGCGACCATTGCCCAAGGCTCTCCCCAAATGGTAAAGAAAGATCCGTTCTCTTTCTGCTTCGCAACTAAATCATGCACAATGTCCCGTGTCCCGAATTTATATGGGTTTTTGCCCAAAACGATGGAACCGATAACAATTCCTGCATCCTCGTTCGAGGAAGTAGTCACCTTTTCCTTACCGACGGTCCAATAGGACGCTGGATTCCATGGGGAAGCATTTTCTTTCCATGGAACGTCGTTTTCCAAGTCCGTCCCTACACCCCATAAAGCGGACATCAGCCAATAATTGCTGTGTGAAGTCCCTTTGGAATAGTCAGGGGGGTTCTGTATGTAGTAGTTTTTCGTTTTCTCGATTGCTTGTTCCACTTTTGCTCTTATCTCGGCGCTACGGTCGATTTGTGTCGACTGCGTTTGTGTATTAATTTGCCCTTCGGCAAGCTGGCCTCTCGTCTCCTGAGGCAGCGAAGCATTTCCGCTTTCCCCTATGGCTCCTGCCTGGATCGGTGAAATCAAGGACCCGAGCATAATCAATGCCAATAATGCAGGAAGAAGGCGTCGCAATTTCTGTTTGTAGGTAGTCAA
>NZ_JBFUJC010000418.1:0-2423 GCF_056401595.1 Paenisporosarcina sp. P4_E4_2
AGTTATGCGATACGTGATGCCATCGCTTCCATTACCGTTCCGGTAATAGAGGTTCATATTTCTAATATCCATAGCAGAGAAAGTTTTCGTCACAAATCTGTCTTGGCTCCTGAATGTGTTGGTCAAATAAGTGGTCTCGGAACTTTCGGTTATACCTTAGCACTAGAAACATTTTTACATAGAAGAAAAGGGGAATCTTAAATGGAGAAATTGTCTAAATTACGTGAAGCTTTAGGGGAACACCAGATTGATGCCTTGTTAATTACAAGTGGCTACAATCGCCGGTACATAACTGGTTTTACGGGGACTGCTGGTATTGCCATCGTTTCCAAAGATCAAGCTGTTTTTATTACGGATTTCCGTTACACGGAACAAGCGGCAAAACAGATTAAAAACTTTGAAATTGTCCAACATACGAAAACGATGCTGGAAGAAGTAAGTGTCCAATTAGAAAAAATGAATGTGAGAAAAGTAGGTTTTGAGAAAGACGACATGAGCTATGCCGTGTATGAGAGTTACAAAAAGGCGGTTAATACTGAACTTGTACCTGTATCAGGTCTTATTGAGAAAATCCGCTTGATTAAGACGCCTCAAGAGATTACTATTATTAAGGCTGCCGCGGATATCGCTGAAGCGGCTTTTGAACATATCCTTACATTTATCGCACCTGGAAAAACGGAATTGGAAGTTTCTAATGAACTTGAATTCTTTATGCGCAAACAAGGAGCATCATCATCTTCATTCGATATTATTGTGGCATCTGGGTTTCGTTCAGCACTTCCACATGGTGTCGCGACGGATAAAGTCATCGAAAAAGGCGATTTTGTTACATTGGACTTCGGTGCGTTGTATAATGGATATGTATCAGACGTAACGAGAACTGTTGCTATCGGTGAACCGAGTGAGCAATTAAAAGAAATTTATCAAATTGTACTAGACTCACAACTGTTGTCTTTGGAAAAAATCAAACCAGGTATGACTGGAATTGAAGCGGATGCAATCGCTCGTGATTATATCAAATCCAAAGGTTATGGTGAAGCGTTCGGTCATTCTTTAGGACATGGTATCGGATTAGAAGTACACGAAGGGCCTGGATTATCTTTCCGTTCGGAAACTGTTCTGGAAGAAGGTATGGTAATCACGATTGAACCGGGTATTTATTTACCTGGTGTTGGTGGGGTTCGTATTGAAGATGATGCGATTGTTACAGCTACAGGGCTTGAAAAATTAACACATTCTACAAAAGAGTTACTTATCTTATAATTTTGGAGGAACACTCATGATTTCTGTAAATGATTTTAAAACAGGTTTAACAATTGAAGTAGATGGCGGTATTTGGCGCGTACTTGATTTCCAACACGTGAAACCAGGTAAAGGTGCAGCGTTTGTTCGTTCTAAACTACGCAACATTCGTACAGGTGCAGTGAATGAAAAAACATTCCGTGCTGGAGAAAAAGTGGAGAAAGCTCAAATTGATAACCGCAAAATGCAGTATCTTTACGCAAATGGTGATACTCATAATTTCATGGATACTGACTCGTATGAACAAATTGAACTTGATTCAAAACAAATCGAGTACGAATTGAAATTCCTTCGTGAAAACATGGAAGTGCATATCATGCAATACCAAGGGGAAACATTAGGTGTAGAATTGCCGAATACGGTTGTTTTGGAAGTTACTGAAACAGAACCTGGTATTAAAGGTGATACAGCTAGTGGCGGAACGAAACCTGCAATTTTGGAAACTGGATTATCAGTTCAAGTTCCTTTCTTCATCAACCAAGGTGWTAAACTGATCATCAACACATCTGAAGCGGCGTACGTTTCAAGAGCACAATAATTAGAAAAGTGTAAAGTGCCACTCTAGCCTGAAGCCGGCGTGGAGGGAAGGCTTCCTTTGCGACGAGTAAAATTTATTACTTATCTAAATAATGAATAAAAAATAAAGTTGCCAATTGCACCTAGTGCTAATGGCAACTTTTTTTCATGTCTCAGCTTCTTTTTGCATACGATGAATAGACAGAGGAGGGGACAAGTCGGAATTTATGGATGTAATTCGAGTGGCAGGAATCGGATTGATTCTTGCATTGTTACACCTTTTCTTTGAACAGACGGGGAAAAAAGAATTTTCATTCTTTTTATTTGTATTTGGCTATCTGTATATGACCGTGGAAATGTTACGTTTCCTACGTTTCTTCTTTCAAGAAATCACTACTTTTTTCGAATGGCTTACCATTTCGGTGTAAGTCATGCAAATGATCCTGGTAACGATAGTAATCATATTTCTGATGTTGTTGCTTAAACAAATCCTACCGCAATTTACACCTCTACTTTTGAGCTTTTTCTTTTTTATTTTACTCTCGAATATTTTATTTCAAACTCTTTTTCCAATCGTAAGAAACGTTCTTGAATCTGCACCTAAG
>NZ_JBFUJC010000419.1:0-2406 GCF_056401595.1 Paenisporosarcina sp. P4_E4_2
GTCCATGGCATTGTCAGGTGCCATGATTGTATTGATTTCTTCTGCTGACCGAATTAAAGTCGATTTCATTGCTCGTTGGCTTGCCGGGGGTATTTGGGGGACGGACTGGCCGTTTGTATTGGCTATTTTGCCATGGTTGGTCGTACTAATCCCGTTTGCTATCATTAAAGCGAACCGGTTGAACATCCTTGGGCTGGGTGAACCAGTAGCAATTGGCGTAGGTCTGTCCGTTCAGAAAGAGCGTATTGTCCTAACACTTGCAGCTGTGGCACTTGCAGCATCAGCTGTTTCTGTAACAGGAGGGATTTCATTCATCGGGTTGATGGCACCACATATTGCACGTACGCTTATTGGTCCCAGACACCAGCTGTTTCTACCGCTATGCGTACTCATTGGTGGCTGGCTCCTGCTCATTGCGGATACAATCGGACGCAATATTGTTGAACCGAATGGACTTCCGGCAGGCGTCATGGTGGCACTGATCGGTGCACCATATTTTATTTACCTACTAACTAAAAAGTAATTTCCAAGTGAATTAAGAGTAACCTTCATTTCATAATGAACAAGTCGAGCTGGGGTGAATCCCTAGCTCTTTTTTTATTTAGGCTCTAGTAAACGATAGGGTTGTTTATCGTACATTTGCGCTAGCCGCACGTTTGCATGAGCCCAACAAGTATGAAAACCAACATACTTGTGGGTCTCATTTTTTAAAAGTGCTGGTCCTGCGGTTACTCGTCGCAAAATGCAGTTTTGTGGCAACGCCTTCGTGACTAACACCCTCTTGGCCCGAGGAGGCTTGTCTGGTACGTCCGCGGAACGGGAGCCGATTCCCTTTAATTTTTATAAAGAATCAACCATAAAGTTAAACTGAGCCTTTATCGATGGAAGAAAGTACATGAGATAAAAGCGTTTACATTTTCATTTAAGTCCATTACTATACTTGTATACAAGTATGTCGGTTGTGAAAGTAGGAAGGTACGAATGAGTGAAAAACAAAAATTTATCTATCCTGAAAAGTGGAATGCAAACGCTTCCATGGGTGTACGGTTAGCGTGTGAGCTAAGAATCAGAATAATTGCCGGTCTTATTGAGCCTGCCACTGTGCTTTCGGAAAACAAATTAGCTACAGAATTTAATGTAAGTCGTTCGCCTATTCGTGAGGCGCTTAAAATATTGGCATCGGAAAATATCATTCGTCTCGAACGGATGGGTGCTGTTGTCGTTGGATTAGCAGAAAAGGACATAAAAGAGCTATATGACGTTCGACTGATGATTGAAACATTTGTATATGAACGGATATTGAAAATAGATACGACTGTTTTGGTGAAGGAACTAAGCAAAATACGTGAAATGATGGAAGTTGCGATTAAGTATAAAGATGCGGATGAGTTCTCTTACCAGGACGTGTTATTCCATGAAACGATTGTTCGATCCATCAACCATTCCTATATTCTGCTGATTTGGAACAATACAAAACCGGTCATGGAAAGTTTGATTCTTTTATCAATGCGCATGCGAATGGAAGAAAAGTTTGAAGACTATTCACGTGTCTTAAACAATCACGATATTTATATAAAAGCGATTCAAACTAAAGATCGGGATGTCATGGTTCAAGCGTTGCATCAAAACTTCGAGGATGTTCAAGAGAAAGTGGAAGACCTTTGGATGTCTCAACAAATGCTCACAAAAGAAAGGGAGCAAAATTTATGACTAACTATATGCTAGGTGTGGACATAGGGACAACGAGTACGAAAGCGGTTTTATTTACTGAATCAGGTGAAATCGTTCAACAAGAGAATATCGGTTATCCATTGTATACACCGGATATTTCAACTGCGGAACAAGATCCTGAAGAAATATTTCAAGCAGTCGTAAAATCAATCTCCAATGTCATGAGCCTTTCACGGATTGCCCCGGATAAATTGTTGTTCATTTCGTTCAGCAGTGCGATGCACAGTGTCATTGCGATTGATGAAAATGATCAGCCACTTACTCAGTGCATCACATGGGCGGACAACCGTAGCGAGGCTTGGGCGCGTAAAATAAAGCAAGAATTAAATGGCCATGAGGTTTACAAACGGACAGGAACGCCTATTCACCCTATGTCACCATTGAGCAAAATTGCTTGGATTGTGAATGATCGTCCTGAGCTTGCGGCCAAAGTGAAAAAATATATAGGCATCAAAGAATATGTTTTCAACAAGTTCTTTAATCGCTATGTTGTCGATCATTCATTGGCTTCGGCTATGGGGATGATGAATCTCAAAAACCTAGCTTGGGATGAAGAGGCATTGCAAATCGCTGGCGTTTCATCAGACCAGTTATCTGAGCTAGTGCCGACAACCGAGATTTTCAGTGACTGTAATCCGAGGCTGGCAAAAAAACTTGGCATCAGTCCTCAAACAT
>NZ_JBFUJC010000420.1:0-2403 GCF_056401595.1 Paenisporosarcina sp. P4_E4_2
GTAATGGCAACTTTTATATCTTATCAAATCCTGTTTGCTATGTCAACAAAAAGTTTTGATATTCTTTTTTCACTTTGTCGCTTTCAAATCAGCAACTTTATAAATATATCAGCCTGACTTATAAAAGTCAACACAATACTAAAAGTTTTCTAATCTTATTTCAGAAACTCAATCTCCTAGCTGAATATTATTCAAAAGCATATACTCTGAACTCCTTGAGAGTTAATAACATGTAGCGACTATGATCAATGTGATGCGTAAATAATTAAGCTAGAAAAAACGATAATGAATGTAGACTCACTAACCTGCCTCGTTAGTTCAATAAGAAAAGACCTGTCTTAGTAGCTTACCGATTAGTCGTTAGTTTAATAAGAAGGAAGTAGGAATTCACACGGGAGTGATATTGAACTAACATGTCTCGTTGAAGTATTCCTACTTATATTAGATACTGCCCTTTCATGGGAGTTCAAAAACGAAAAACAGATTGATTTACACTTTTTCTCGCCTATCGCAATTGTAACTTTATTAATATAGAAGAAACATGATACAATTTAATAGTCTAAAAATTAAAAATATTAATTTATAGACGAATTTTTGCCGAGGAGGATGATAGTATGACAAACAAAAGAAATGTCAGCATGAAAATTTATATGGGGATTACGTCTAACTAATTAGTTGTTTAGCGTTTCCCTACATTTTGAAAGGGGAAAATCATTTGAATCAAACACTATTAATCATTGATGCTCAACAAGAATTAATTGATGGGAATCAGAAAGAAAGTGCAGTTTTTAATAAAGCGCAACTTATTAGGAATATCAATAAAGTGATTGAAAAAGCAAGCGAAGCAGATGTCCCAGTTGTGTTTGTAAGAGATGTCGATGTTTCTGAGGGGAAAGGTGAAGGCTTTCAAGTTCACAATGAAATCAATGTACCCACGGATGCAAAAATTTTCGATAAGTCAGCGACGAATTCCTTTCACGGGACCGGTCTTCTGAATCATTTAAGAACTCAACAGATTAAACATGTTGTTATTATGGGCTGTAAAACACAACACTGCATAGATAGTGCTGTCAGAACAGCTACTATCAGTGGCTTGGATATTACATTAGTCGGTGATGGGCATTCAACAAATGACAATGATGATTTAAGTGCAGAACAAATCATTAGCCATCACAATCGTACTCTTCACGGTCATTATAATGTCGAACACTTTTCTGTTGTCAGAAATTCAGATGAAGACTTGTTTAGCCCAACTCATGACTCTTATAGGTAATATTAATCCAAAAAAGCGGCACTTAAAACGTGCCGCTTTTGCTATTGCATGTCAATAGCAGGCTTGCTAGTTCAATAAGCAATTGCAACGAAAGAAAATACCTCTTCAAATCTGGAGAGTAAGCAAGAATGAACTGAATAACACCCATGGTTAAGAGAAAATCCCTATATGGGTGATTAGTCGACATCCACGTACCGAATATCAGATAAAATGCATAGGAAACTGTAAACACGATGAGTAAGTAATATAATCTAGGTTTCATTATTAATTGCCCCTAGCAAAAGATGTTTATTGTATTTGAACCTTAATGTCCCATCATACACTTGTCTAGATGTTCAAGAACCATCGGCCAAGCATCTTTATGTCCGTTTCTTGACTCATCATCTATAAAGCCTGCGTGCGTAAGACGAATTTGTGTTCCATCTCCATTTGGCTCTAGCTTTATTGTGACAACAGTTTCCGCGCCCTTTGTTCCTCCATCCCCAGTAACCCAAGTAATTTCGACAAGCCGGTCTTGCTCAATCCTTAAAAACCTTCCGTAGTGAGGATGACGTTGACCGTCAAATGCAGTCTCAAAGAAAAAGGACGTGTTGATTTCTCCCTGCATGATGACGCTTCCTGGCACAGCGAACCAACGATCGATCTGTGTAGTCCACGCTTGGAACAGTACATCGGGCGGTGCATCCATTATGCGGTCAACCATTAAATTGAACGCCCTTGTTGAAAGGTCAGGTGTAGTAATAGACTTCATTATTAAGTCCTCCATCTCTATTTTGAATTGAACGAAAAGCAACGCTGCTTACCTACTTAATCCATTTCTCCATAATCTTCACTTTTCTATTCGTTGCATCCAGCTCCACGTTTCTGCCAATAGGCAACGTCAGCATAGGTTGCGTGTGGCAACAATCAAAATCTGCAAGAATCGGAATGTCCCTGTTCCCCATCACTTCGAGCAAAATATCGTATGGAGTTCTTCTAGTACCTTGATCATCAAATAATTCATGTTTCCCTAATAGAATGCCGGAAACTTTTTCAAACACACCATTCAGCTTGAGTAGAGTGAAGTTCTTTTCGACGACGGATGCCGTTTTCATCGTGTCCTCTAACAGGATAATATCCCCTTGCTGGAT
>NZ_JBFUJC010000421.1:0-2400 GCF_056401595.1 Paenisporosarcina sp. P4_E4_2
AGGTATGGTTTATCATTAACCTTATCACCAAGTCGTTCAAGGCCACCATTAAAGTTCAATAATGTACCATAAACCGTTCCAGTAACGGGGTTGTCCAAGGGTATATCTTTTATACCAAACTCATTACCTTCAAATTCGATTGAATTTGTTTCTGTATTCACAGATACGGAAGATAATTCTCTTGAATCAGTTCTTTTGATATTTGCATTAAGCATTCGAATCACTCCTTAAGTTATTAAACTAGTTGTTTCTCGGTTCAATAACTACAAGTATATAAAATTGAACATGTTTAAGAATGAGACTCATTCAGAACTCACTTTGAAAAGGCATCCTGAATCAAACAGACAATAAGGCTTTATCACTGGTAAGTTTTTCGCCACGTATACGTTGGAATTCATCCATTAGTTTAGGAATGGTCAAATTCTTCTTCTCTTGTACGTCAAATTCCAAAATAATTTGTCCTTTGTCCATCATGATTAATCTATTTCCTAAGTCCAAAGCTTGTTGCATATTATGCGTGATCATCAGCGTGGTTAGTTGATCCTTTTCAACCAGTTGTTTTGTTAAATTGGTAATCAGTTCCGCACGGGAAGGATCCAGTGCCGCTGTATGTTCATCCAGTAGTAAAATCGACGGTTGTGTAAAGGTTGCCATTAATAGAGAAAGAGCTTGTCTTTCACCACCAGAAAGCAAACCCACTTTCGCATTCAAGCGGTTTTCAAGATTTAAATGAAGTGTTTCAAGAGATGCACGAAATAATTCCCGTCGTTTCCTGTCAACACCGATTCTTAATAAACGTTTCTTATTGCGTGAATAGGCCATTGCTAGATTTTCTTCGATTGTCATCGAAGGTGCTGTACCAGCCATCGGGTCTTGAAATACACGACCAATCATCTGCGAACGCTTATACTCCGGCATTTTTGTAACATTTTTATTGGAGATTTCAATTTCGCCAAAATCAGGAGACAGAGCGCCGGAAATCATATTCAACATAGTGGATTTCCCTGCGCCATTGCTTCCGATAACCGTCATGAAATCACCTGGATTTAAATGGAGATTAATCTGGTCTAATRCTATTTTTTCATCTGGTGTGGCTTCATTGAATAATTTGTTAATCTGGACGAGTTTCAGCAACTGCAGCTCCCCCTTTTGATCGCGATTGATACTCCATTAACCGTTCCGCATGCCGTTTGGCTTTTCTGCTTTTCTCTCTTCGCTTATCAAAGTATTGAGGGAGGATCAATGCACCGATTACAATAACCGCTGTAATCAATTTCATGTCTCCCGTATCAAGAAAGTCCACTCTCAGTGCCAGTCCGAGTACAATTCGGTAAATAATAGCACCTGCTATAACGGCAAATGTCGTACGGACAATGGTTTTCGTCCCGAATATTGCTTCACCGATAATTACGGAAGCGAGACCAATGATGATCATTCCTATTCCCATCCCAATATCGGCAAACTTTGCATATTGAGCAATCAATGCACCTGAGAATGCCACCAGAGCATTGGAAAAACCAAGTCCTACAATAATGAGTGTGTCAGTATTGGCTGACAGGCTACGAATCATTTTCTTATTATCGCCGGTCGCTCTAATCGCTAGGCCAATTTCTGTTCTTAAGAACCAATCAACCACAAATTTAATGAGCAAAACGATGATGGTCATAATGAATAAAGTACCCCAGGTAGCTGGCAAATGCTGTACCCCCAGCATGCTGAGGAAATTATTCACCGCGGTGTCGATTCCAAGAGAACCCCAAAAAGATTGGAATTGATTGAACATTGACTCTGCATTTAGTAAAGGGATATTCGGACGACCTATGGAATTTTCCGAGGTCAGTCCCATTATTCGAAGATTAAGGGAATACAACGCAATCATCATCAAAATCCCGGAAAGTAGAGCATTGATTTTCCCTTTCGTATGTAGAAGGCCGGTGACACAGCCTGCAAGAAAACCTACAATGACGGCAAGAGCCGTCGCTGCCACTGGATGATATCCTAAGGTGATCATCGTGGCAGCAACCGCAGCTCCTGATACAAAACTTCCGTCAACGGTTAAATCCGGAAAATCCAAAACACGAAATGAAATATATACACCAAGTGCCATGATTGCATAGATGATTCCTTGCTCCACAGAGCCAAATACTGCTGAAAACATGTAGAATCACCTCCTGATTTATTTGCTGAATTCAGCTTTCCACTCGTCTTTTATCTCAAGTCCGATTGTTTCTGCTGTATCTTTGTTCATGATGAATTTTAACTTTTGTGGAATGTCTACTGGAATTTCGGCTGGCTTACTTTCACCTTTAAGGATTTTCACAGCTTTTTGACCAGCTTCGTACCCGATGTCATAGTATTCAAATCCATATGCAGCTAAACCGCCTCGTTTAACAGAATCGA
>NZ_JBFUJC010000422.1:0-2381 GCF_056401595.1 Paenisporosarcina sp. P4_E4_2
TATGAAAACTCTCCCCCATGCATTAATGTACTAGATCCACCCTGATTATGGTTTCCTTGTGTGAAAGGAATTTTATGTTTGTTTCCTTTTAATAGAGATAAAATTGTCTCTGGTAATCTATTTGGAGACTGACCTTCACCATTATCATAGAGTGAAACTGATAGCTGTTTGTGTTCGGATTTTAAATCACTCCAAACCTTAGCATCCTTAGTTGTTACCATTAATACTAAGTCACTTAAAATTTCACGTTCAACCTCTTTACTGGCTTCAGCAAAATCTCCATCTATAATTCCCCAAAACATTTCTAGAGCCTCTTTAAAACTTTTAGGTGCATTTGGGCCTTCTGGGTCGATACCACGTTTCATACACATTTTTACCAAGAGAGCATCTACAGCATTTGTAAATTTCTCCGCAAGTGCTCCTTCTGCAGTACTTGATTGATTTCCTATAACACTATAATTACTTTTTTCATTTCCATAGGGTATCCATAGTTTCGGATTGTCAAGGTCATACTTCTGAATTATAGAAGTAACATCTGACTCTACCTCGGCAAATAAAAACTCTTCAAATAAAATCTTCATATCAATCTTGTGCACCTCATTCATAACTGTCACCATTCATACCATCTCCTTATATAGTTTGAAATTCATTCAAAAAAACAAATTAAATCATTTAAAGCCAACTGGAAATCGATTAAATAATCGAGCCGCTTATAGTTAAGGATTATTTAAACACAAAAAATATTCTAGATCAAGATCTAAATGCCCTTTCAAGAAATATTTTTAATAATAGGATAAATTCTTGCTTCAATACCACTTAATATAAACAAAATATTTTAGCCGCTCATCTTTTATCTTGCATCTCTAATTTCTTTTTGGTAAAGTGAATTTATAAAACTTATGAGGTGAGATATATGAATGGAACAAATTCAATTAAAATCTATTTTAAAGGGTCAAAAGGTTATCAGTTTGATCGTGAAACTTATGTAACAATGATTCCTTTTAGTAAGCTAGAAAGTTTTTTCAAAGTGTTCCCTGAAGTTCAACGCAAATTAAGTAAACCACGTGTTAAATCAATTGCTAAATATATTTTGGATGGTTTGGATAAGAAGAAGATGACTTTTTTAAGCGCTATTACTGTAACTTGTACTGGAGAAGTTGAATATATCGAAGAAAATTCGAGTATTGGTGTCGATATTAGCACGGTTTTTTCAATTAATGATGGTCAACATCGGTCAGAAGCGATTAAGTTAGCTTTAACAACAATAAAAAACAATATTGATAAAGCTGAAACTCTAAACGACAAAGAAAAGTGGATGAAAAAACTAGAAATTATCGAATCTATGACTATCCCAGTAGTTATTTTTACAGGTATTAATCAAAAAGGTGAGCAACAATTATTCCACGATTTAAATTTATTAGCATCTAAGCCTAATAAGTCAATCGCTTTAAAATTCGATTCCAGTGATCAGTATAATCGGTTAGCAAAAGAATTATCTCAAAACAATGAGCAATTAATACTTTTTGATGTAGAAACAGAAAAAACTCAATTACGGGGCAATAATACTCAAATTATGGTGCTTTCAACATTACGCAATATGATTTGCTATATCGTAACTGGAGCAAATAAGGATAAGGAAAACTTACTTAACATTGAAACATACGATAGTTATTACGAAACTTTAGACGAAGTATTCAATGTTTTATTTTCTGTTTTACCAGAAGACGCCGCAAATCGCGAAAAATACATTATTGGTACTGCGGCAACTCTTCAAGGAATCGGCAAATATTTGCACGATATTATTGAAGGTGAAGGCAACTTAAATTGGCAAGAAGAAATTAAAAAACTTGGTAAAATTGATTGGTCACACGGAAGTTCTGTATGGACTAAAGCTGGTGGTAGTTATATTCCTGAGAAAGACAAGTATGTTTTCACTGGTACTAGCGCGGGAGTAAACGGTGTTTATGAAGCTTTAAAACACGCAAATAATTAACTTTTTGAAAAAACGAGCCTCTCTTTTGAGCCGCTCGTTTTTATTTTTGTTAATATTCTTTCTCAATGTTCTTATGTTTTACTAGCATTTAAATTCATAAATATTCATTATTTAACCTTAATATTAATAGCCGCTCAAATTATTATTCCTGTTTCACTTAAAAATACTCCCCTTTTTTTGAATCGGCCATATTTCTATTCTACATTACTTATTATCCATTTTATCGGATGACTGATATTAACCTAAATCTATCTCTCTTACAAAATATGTTAAACATTTTTATTTTTCAGTTCTAACAAAAACAACTATCAAAAAAACATGATTTGATAGTTGTTTTAATTAACATTTTTATGTTAGAGCTAGAAAGGTTAAGCATCCTCTAGTATTC
>NZ_JBFUJC010000423.1:0-2369 GCF_056401595.1 Paenisporosarcina sp. P4_E4_2
GAACCTGCCTTTACTGAAATCAAAGCTCGTTCCACCCGTAACCAGTGAGATTTATATGCGACGGTCTTCTTTGACACGCACATTCAAGCAAATCGCTTCCAAAAAATGCACACTGATTACAGGTGGGGCTGGATACGGCAAAAGTTCGGCAATTGCTCAATATATTGCTGACAGCCGCATCAATTGTTCCTGGTACTCCGTTTCTTCGGAAGATGACGACCTGGTACCTTTTTTACGGTATTTAATCGGCAGTATCCAAAGAGTGGTTCCAAGCTTTGGGCAGCAATTATTGAAAGATTGGTCCACACAGCCAGCCTTTCCCACAGAGAAAGAATTAATCGCTTGGCATGCCTGGTTTGTGAATGAACTGGATCAGATTGCTGAACCACTTGTCATTATTATCGATGACTACCATTTAATTGATCATGTTTTCTCCGTCAATTTTATGATGGAACGAATCTTGGAACATTGCCCAATCGATGTTCATATAGTGTTGATATCGCGCACTCGACCAAAATGGACGCAATTATTAAAGTTGAAAATGAGTGGCCAATTACTTGAAGTGAAAGAAAAGGACCTGGTCTTCACGGAAGAAGAAATACTCGTCTACTTCGAAGACTATTTCAACCGTCATTTATCCGATCAGGAGTCCAAACGTATTCTGGAAATTACGGAAGGATGGGCCATTGCCATTCAATTAATGGCGGTACAGTCTGTTAGTTCGGAGAGCCCATTTGATGTGGCGATTAAACCAGCGATGGAAGATCTATTTCATTATTTATCCGATGAGGTCTTTATGAGATTTACGGAAGACGAGCAAAAATGGCTTTTGCAGTTTTCTATATTCCCGACGTTTTCCTTGTCATTAATTGATGATTTTTATGGGAATGTGGCTTCGGAATTTTTACAATCGTTTCGCAATCATCACGGCATTATCCAACAACTCGGAGAGGATACAGTCTACCGGTATCATGCGTTGTTCCAGCAATATTTAATTGCCAAGTGGAAAAAATCGAATACCGAAGAATTGAAATTAGCCCAGAAAGTAGCTGCTCGCTATTTTGAGCAGCGAAACGACTCGATTCGCGCCATTCATCATGCGATTCAATGTGAAGATGCTCATTTCATTTCTCAAATCGTCATGACCGTGGCWCCAAAATTATTGAAATTGGGACAATTTGATTTAATCATCGATTGTTTAAAAGAAATTCCATTACAGTCTTTCAATGAATACCCTGCGCTCTCGTTTATTGAAGGTGAAGCCAATCGCTATCGTGCTTATTATGAAAAATCAAAACAGGCGTACTTGAAATGTCTGGCACTCGCTACCGAAAAAGATGATGCCTATTATATGAGCACCGCGCATGCGGGCCTTGCACATATCTATTTAGATACAATCCAACCTGGTTTGGCAGATCCGCATCTTGCGTCAGCAATTTCATTTGCGAACCAAACATCAACAATGTCGCAAACGGACATGTTCAATTTAAAACGTCAATTTGCCGAGAATCTCGTGAATTTAGGAAAAATGAGAGAAGCCAATGCGTTTATCGTCAATGAGCAGTTACCAGTGGATCTATTGACCGATGGCAATTTGGATGCGCGAATTTTATTGAGGACGGGAAAACTATCTGCTTCCATTCATCTGCTTGAAAACCGTTTAAGGGAAGGGAATATAGTTCCCGACTCTCATCGTGAAGCTGCTGTTCTCCTCGCCCTGTTGCATGCCATGATTGGGAATCTTACTGAAGCGAGCAATTATGCGAGTAAAGGGATTGAAAGTGGCATACGTGAAAAATCCAGTTTTGTAGAAGCTGTCGGGTTGATTCGAAAAGGACATTCAGAAAGTATCGATCGACTGCATTTGTTAGATGCACCTGTGCGCTTGTATGTGCAAGCCATCGACATAATGGACCAATTGGATGTTTCCAGAGGAAAAGCTGAGCCTTATTTGGGGTTGGCGCTGTTAAAAGCAAAGCAAGGTCTTCATCATGAGGCACTAGTCCTTGCTGAAAAAGGATTGCGGGAAACAGAGTCAGTTCAGGATTCCTGGCTTTCTGCTTATATTAAGATTGGTATTGCAATGATTTATTGCATTTATCATCAATATGATCAGGCAAATCAGTATGCCAGACAAGCAAAAGCTGACTTTGTGGCATGCGGCGATTCGTTTGGTTTAGTGGTTGCATCATTTTGGTTGAGTTTTTGTTCAATGCAATTAAATGATTCTCCTCTATTTACGGAAGAAATAAAATGCTTTGCTCGCTTTCTTTTGACCGAACAGTATACATTTTTTGTCGATAAATTAACGATGTATGGACCGCTGGATATGCAACAGGTATACTTGCTCGTTCAGCATGCATTAAAAC
>NZ_JBFUJC010000424.1:0-2364 GCF_056401595.1 Paenisporosarcina sp. P4_E4_2
CCACTTGCCCTGATGCCAATGCTGGCAACATGTCGTCACTATTCGCGAATGTTGCGAATTCCACTTCGATATTATAATCAGCAAAATAACCTTTTTCATTAGCAATATAAAAGCCTGCCCCAGAAGCAGAACCATCTTCTGCAATGACTACTTTCGTTTTCTTACTTAAAGGTGCTAAATCACCAGAAGGATTATCTTTACTTACATCGTCATTCACTTTCACTGCTTCCTTATCGGAGCAACCCCCAACAAGTAAAATCAAAACGCCCAACATGCCTAACCACTTTTTCATCTATTCACTCCTCGATTACAATCTTGATCCTTGTACTTCTATTTGCAAGTGACGCCAGATTTCCAGAAATTTCGAAGCCATTTCCGGATTCGAGCGAAAGTCTTCTAATTTCCTTGGACGAGGCAGATCTATTTTCATTTCTGCCACGATTTTGCCTGGCTGCGCACTCATGAGTAATACACGATCACTTAAATACAATGCTTCGTCGATGCTATGTGTGATGAATAACACCGTTTTCTTTGTTTCCGACCAAATCGACAATAATTCTTCTTGTAAAATGTATTTATTCTGTTCGTCTAAAGCTCCAAATGGTTCATCCATCAATAAGATTTCTGGGTCATTAGCAAACGCCCGGGCGATGCTGACACGTTGTTTCATGCCGCCTGAAAGCTCTTTCGGATACATTTTGGCGAATTTCCCAAGACCCACTTTGTTCAAAAAATACGTTGTTCGTTCTTTTACAATCGATTTTGGCAAGTGCCGCATCGTCAGTCCGAACGCTACATTTTCCTCAACAGTCAGCCAAGGGAGTATGCCACGTTCCTGAAACACCATCGATTGACTCGGTCGATCTTCATCTCCGGGTTCAATGGTAAAATCTCCTGAACTTTGATTTTCAAGACCCGCCAGAATGCGAAGTAACGTTGTTTTTCCACAGCCGCTCGGACCAACGAGACACACAAATTCCCCGTCTTCAATATCGAGCGAGATATTTTCAAGTGCAGTGACACTATTTTCTTTCTTGTAAAATACTTTCGTTAATTCATGGATTGATATTTTGGGTTTTGAGCTCACGTCGTCACCTCCACGGAACTAATTTTCGTTGTAAGCCACGTAATAACAATGAAAAGATATATCCAAAGAACGAAATCAGGATTAATCCGACAAACATCTCTTTTAATAAAAACGCACTGTAGGACGTCCAAATCAAATAACCAATTCCTGAAGTTGCGCCCATCATTTCTGCTGCAACAATGGTAAGCAACGCAATTGCCTGCCCCATTTGAATGCCTTCCAGCATGACAGGAAGCGAACCAGGTAAAGCGATTTTCAAAAAGAAATCCTTACTGCTTGCTCCATAATTCTTCGCCACATCCAAATAAATGGAGTCTATCGAAATAACACCAGCTACGGTATTGATCACAACTGGAAAGAAGACACTACCCGCAATGGTAACAACTTTCGATACTTCACCAATACCAAAAATGATTAAAATAATCGGTAATAATGCAAGTGTGGGAATAGGCATCAATGCCATAATAATTGGAGAAATAAAATGGCGGATTGGCGCATATAACCCCATACACAAACCGATGATAATTCCAGGAATAACACCTAGTAAGAAACCAAACCCTATTCGGAATAGTGATATGTTAATGTGATGAAACAATTCACCAGTCGTGAGCAATTCGAAAAACGTGGTAACAATTGCAGTTGGCGGAGGGAAAAACCTCGCATCAATCAGTCCGGTTTGAGATAGAAATTGCCAGATGAGCAAGAGACATACTGGAGAAAAAATGGTTAGCCACGTCTTCATTCGATTCTGTCTTTGCTGCTTTCGCCATTCTTGTTGTTCCGTTTCTATTGGATTTTTTATATCCCTCATTTTCCACCACCTCTTCATCCAAATAATATGAAGATCAGAGGAAATGTGTTCTCACTAAATAGCGTCCCATATCGTTTTCAGACGTCGATTATGTAATTTTAGACGTGGTGTCATTTTATTCACACGTCACAATCTATTTTTCAGACTTCATTCTCAAAAAGACAGACTGAGCCAACTGGCATTCTAAAAACGCTTCTCAAAACAAAAAAGACCCGAAAAATTTCCGGGTCCCAATTTCTTCTTATTCAACTTATCCGTTTCGGTAAATTTTGGCGCTGGTTTTTAATCTCTCAGTCGATTGTGATTCTTCTGTGTTACCGTTGACTTGTGATTTGGTCCTCTTTGGCCTTGTCCAGTTATGATGTAATTCCGCTGATTTTGAATCCAGTGGTTGTTTTTTACTCATTGCCTTTCACCTCTTTTTTTAAGAATGAAAAGAAGAAATCTTGTTCAGTATGCGTAATAA
>NZ_JBFUJC010000425.1:0-2359 GCF_056401595.1 Paenisporosarcina sp. P4_E4_2
TCCTACATATTATTGCTAAAATGTGACGCCACATTAAATTACTTGACTTTTTCTTCATATTCTATATTAAAAATCTTGAAAATGGTGTATAATAAATTTTGTTAACCTATATTAAAGTAATTCTAAATTAAAAGTTGTTACAATTTACTTGAACTTGTTTACACATTTGAAAGGAAGTGTTCCTATGATGGTTACATTGTTTACTTCTCCTAGCTGTACATCATGTCGAAAAGCGAAAGCATGGTTAGAAGAGCATGACATTCCATATACTGAGCGTAACATCTTTTCGGAACCGCTAAGTATTAGCGAAATTAAAGAAATTCTTCGAATGACGGAAGATGGTACTGATGAGATCATTTCCACTCGTTCTAAAATATTCCAAAAATTAAATGTTGATGTTGAAAGCTTACCACTTCAACGTTTGTACGAATTAATTCAAGAACATCCTGGACTGTTACGTCGTCCAATTATTCTAGATGAAAAGCGTCTACAAGTAGGTTATAACGAAGATGAAATTCGTCGTTTTTTACCTCGTAAAGTTCGGGCTTATCAATTGCTTGAAGCACAACGCATGGTTAACTAAATTCGGATGAAAAATGACTGATTGATTCTTCTTTTAATTTTAATTGAGAAGAAAACGTCAGTCATTTTGCATTTTTCAGCTTGCCAATCTCTTCTCGCTCTACTACAATGCTAATAAATTGTATTTTCCAGAGTAGGAGCATATCCTTTTCATTTTCTCTGGACCGTCATACAATAGAAACAGACACTGTATCGGTAAGCGGCTTGAAGTGTTGCTGAAAAAAGGGGAATCCCTTTAAAGCGATCGAAGGGAGATGTGTAAAATGGATATCGAACGCATTAATGAAAATACAGTCAAATTCTACATTTCATACATCGACATTGAAAAAAGAGGCTTCAGCCGAGACGAAATTTGGTTTAATCGAGATAAAAGCGAAGAACTCTTTTGGGAAATGATGGATGAAATTAATGATGAATCAGACTTTGAAGTCGAAGGTCCATTGTGGATTCAAGTTCATGCAATGGATAAAGGACTTGAAGTAACAGTAACTCGGGCACAAATTAATCGTGATGGGAAGAAAGTAGACTCTCCATTTGAAATGGATGAAAAGGGTCAATACTTTTCTAATATGTCTGAAAGTTCATCAGACGAACAATCTTATGATGAATATGGTGGACTTTTTACTGATTCAGATGAACCTCAAAGTGAATTCACATTTTTTGTGAATGACTTTGAAGATTTGATTCCATTAGCTAAGCGCATTGATTTGCCTTCGTATGTATCAACGTCTTTATTCGCTTATAAAGATCGTTACTACTTATACGTTAAAGCAGATGCTGAGTTAATGAATGACGAAGAAATTGAAAATATGGTCAGCATACTTTCTGAATATACGTCCGGTTCAACTGTGACGGTTCATCGTATGAAAGAGTATGGCAAAGAAATAATGGCCGATGAGGTTTTTGAGCAAATCAATAAATATTTCAGTTAATCGCCTCCCTTAACGGGGAGGATTTTTTTATGTCTTGCTTCAAAATAAATATTCTTTTTTGCATTGCTGTCATTGTTCTAAAGAGGTGCGTGACAATTTTTTAATTGCCTTTATGTCGGAATATTCGTAAAATGTTCAAAAGGAGGTGTTGTGTATTCTAACGGCACAAATAAATAACGAGAAAAATTTCACACTGGAAAGACACATGACAAAAAGTCAGTTGGAACTAATACGAAGTACAAGCCAATTTACATGCCCCCAATGCGGAAACCCCCTTCGCTTAAAAATTGGCAAAGTCGTCACTCCCCATTTCGCCCATATCGTGCTAAGCGATTGTTTTACTTCATTTTCAGAAAGAGAATCCCCAAC
Organism: Paenisporosarcina sp. P4_E4_2; assembly: GCF_056401595.1. Taxonomy (NCBI): domain Bacteria; kingdom Bacillati; phylum Bacillota; class Bacilli; order Caryophanales; family Caryophanaceae; genus Paenisporosarcina; species Paenisporosarcina sp. P4_E4_2. Next base: position 1,884 of record NZ_JBFUJC010000425.1, read on the forward strand.
ACATTTAATTGGAAAACAGCAGCTTGCTGAATTCTTTACACGAGTAGGTTTTCAAGTAGAGGTCGAAGCATTCATTCCGAAAATTTCACAACGACCTGATTTATTGGTGCAAAAAGGAAGAAATTTATTTGCTGTAGAATTTCAGTGCAGTGTAATACCCATAGACGATGTCTATAAAAGAAATCTTGGATATAGTCAAGTGAAAATTCCATCCGTTTGGTTACTTCGCACCCCTGCTAATATTAATGTCAAGGCAGCTGGCGTAACTTTCATCAAATTATCCAAGTTTGAGCAGTCGTTTATCACAATAGATTCTTCATCCAAGCCCACGTTAATTACCTATGATCCGACCAGTACTCAATTTGTTTATATTAGTCATCTTTTACATATTAGCGGGTCATCATTTATTGCCAAGATTTGTACTTTGCCGAATATGTTGCAAACTTTTCCTTTTGCACACATAAAACCACTTACTC
>NZ_JBFUJC010000426.1:0-2347 GCF_056401595.1 Paenisporosarcina sp. P4_E4_2
CCTTTCGATAATTCAAATGCGGCTTCACGCATTTTACGCAGTGGTGATGTGATCCGAGTAGAAAGGAAAAAAGCAAAGAAAGTCGTTAAGATAAATGCGATAAAAGCAGAGAGAAAGACGATATTCGTCGTTTCTTTTGTAGTTTTATGAATGACATCCAAGCTTTGATAAATGAATACGGCTCCATGAACTTCGTTTTCAACATTCAATGGAGAAGCCAATACGATAAATGGTTCCATTTGACTTTTATTTTGCAGAGATGGCAGCATCATTTCTTTAATGATTGGTTGTGATGATTTGAAAACATTTCCAAGCGTTTGATCTCTCATAATATATTTTTTTATTTCTTCTCCATTTTCCCCTTCATGCAAGGCAAGAGATACTTCACGCGGTTCTTTTGCAATCAGTGCATTCGTTTCTGGGCCAAGGACATCAGAAATAATAGAGAGAGATGCATCAACATTTTCATGATCATCTACAATACGGGCAATTGTACTCGCTTCCTGCCGTAAGGATGCTTCAGCTTGCTCGCTATGATAGTTCCCTAAAAATTCAAGCATTAAGACCGTAATGATAAACAATACAAACGAAACGAGAAGCAATATGGTTACCCATAGCTTCCCGACAACGCTGTTCCATATTCTATTCATTGACAACCTCGAATTTATAGCCTACTCCCCATACAGTTACAATCATTTTTGCGGCTTTTTCGGATACGCGGTTCAATTTCTCACGTAATCGTTTCACATGGGTATCGACTGTACGCAAATCACCAAAGAAATCGTAATGCCAAACTTCTTTCAGCAATTGTTCACGGTCAAACACTTTATCYGGAGCTTTCGCTAAAAAGTAAAGTAGCTCGTACTCCTTCGGTGTCAAGTTCACTTCTGTTCCATCCGCTGTGACGCGATGTGCATCGTGGTCAATCGTTAGATGCGGAAATACCACCAAATCTTTTGAAGAAGAGGTTGTAGTAATTGGTGAAATTGTCACGGAGCGTCTTAAGACGGCCTTAATACGAAGAACGACTTCGCGCGGGCTAAATGGTTTGACTATGTAATCATCCGCACCTAATTCAAATCCTTGAACGCGGTTTGCTTCTTCGCCTTTGGCAGTTAATAAAAGAATCGGTGTTGCTTTAAGTTCACGAAGTTCGGCAAGCACTTCCAAGCCGTCTTTCTCTGGCATCATCACATCCAACAGGATACAGTGATATTCTTTTTCAAGTGCCATTTCCAGTGCCATGGCTCCATTTTCAGCTTCGTCCACTTCATATCCTTCACGCTCTAAATACATTTTCAATAATCGACGAATGCGGTCTTCGTCATCTACAACTAAAACAGCAATATGTTCCGACATAGTGTTACCCCTCTCGTCCTGACTCTACCAATTATTGTACAATTACATGCTCTAAAATGAAAGAAAAGCCCTTCCCTCGGAAGGAAAAGGCTTGTCATTTTATGCGTATGAGTGTAACCCGGCAATAATTAGGTTAACAGCAATTAAGTTAAACATAATAATAATGAAGCCTATGACAGCCAACCATGCAGATTTTTCGCCATGCCAGCCTCGTGATAATCGAAGATGCAGGAAAGCTGCATAGAATAGCCATGTGATGAGAGCCCAAACTTCCTTCGGATCCCATCCCCAGAATCTTGACCAGGCTTCATGTGCCCAGATCATCGCAAATATCAGTGCGCCAAGCGTAAACACAGGGAATCCGATGGACACAGCACGATAACCGATTTCATCCATTAACTGCGAATTGGCCTTTTGGGCAAAAGGTTTCAGAACAGCTGAAATTGGTTTGCGAATGATAAGCCTGATTAATCCATAAAGGATAACCCCGAACAAAAATGACCAAGTAACCGTCGTTAATTTTTTCGCATTAACAAGTGGAGGCATTTCGGCAATTGGTGTCAAAGTTCCAGGTGTCAATGACTCATACTCATTCATTCCGAATAGAGGTGGTGCATTATACGTAATTTCTTTTTCTTTTTCTTCTTTATCTACATAGCTGAATTTTGCTTCGTAATCCATCACGCTAAATGTAGTAGTTGAAGCAACAAAGCCTAATGTTAAGACGAGTGTAAACATGACAGCTTCCAACCAAAAACTTTGTTTTGATTTCTTCGTAATGTCAACATTCTTCAGTAAGTAAATCAAACCAGCCACGGCACTGATTGCTAGAATGGCTTCACCGAGTGCAGCCGTAATAACATGGACTGTTAACCAATAGCTTTTCAACGCCGGAATCAAAGGATTAATGTCGCGCGGGAACATGCTTGCATATGCAATAATGATGATTGCAATCGGTAATGCGAACAGTCCGAGTGATGGTGTCCGG
>NZ_JBFUJC010000427.1:0-2342 GCF_056401595.1 Paenisporosarcina sp. P4_E4_2
GTATAGCATTGCCGCTTGTAAGTAAGAGAATGGCGAACCATCTCCTTGAATTAGACTCATCGGTTCAACTTGGTTGGTATCTTCGATGTTCCAGCCTTCCACTTTTCCGTATCCATCCATGCCCTCACAAAAGGATTCCCCTTTGAATGTCCATCCTCTTTTATTTGTAGTTGATAGTAGGGCTTCACGAGCACATTTTCCAAGTGATTGTGTTTTGTTAAGCCAAGTTCAGGATTTAGATTATAAGATGAAGGTGCTACAATATTTGGTTTTGTGTCATCTACTGTAAATTCGATTCGTTTGATTATCGTTTAATCCTTGCTTTCACTTCTGCCAATGTATACAGTTCCATTAAATCCTGTGTGGTGAGTTTAGAATATAGGGATGTAAGTTGGTCCAGGTATCGTTTTTTTTGTGATTTCCCTGGAAATAAATCTTCTATTGAAAGGTCATCTTGAGATGATGTCCCGTTCATGATATCTTCCCATTCAACATCTGTTCTACTTGAACTGGCGAAAGAGTTTAACTGAGAGTGAACTTGCTCTTCAGGATCATTCACGAAATTAAAAGGTGTGGCTGATTCGCTTATTTTGTACATTTCTTCTGACCATTCCAATTGCTTTAAAGGACTATTTATTAGTAATAAATCAGTTGAAATGTTGAATCGTTCAGCTATCGCGACAATCCAGTTTGCAGAAGGGACACTCTCACCGCTTTCCCAACTCTTGATACGGCTAGCGGAAGTACCGATGTCTTTCCCAAGTGCCAACATAGAAAGCCCGTGTTGAATGCGAATTTCTTTCAATCGTTCACCAAAATCTAGTGAATTGAATTCCAAAGTTCATCACCTCTTGAATGAATTATTAACTTTTAAGTTAAAAGTGTCAATAATTTTCATTTATAAGTAAAACGAAACCATTTCTCCCCCATTTGCGTATAAGAAAAAAAGAAGTGATCAGGTTGATTGAGGAGGGAAAAGACCTGGGGTTACAGAAATGCGTCAAATGCCATCATCGATTCAACTGGGGTAAAATATTTAAATCAAATATCTTTATGTATAAACCAATTCAATGCAGCCAATGCGGCACTGAACACCGGATTACTTTCCTTTCAAGAATTGTAGCAGCTGTAGTGCTTGTTCTACCGATGTACATTTTTGGTTTCTATTTAGGAAGGCAGTGGCATTTACCTTATGGCTACGCTTTTTTAATAGTAGTGTCACTAGGAATTATTTCTTTACTCATTCTTCCCTTTGTACAGAAGTATCGGCGCAGCTAACAAAAGACAAAAAACCATCCATGGCCATTACTGTGCCATGGATGGTTTTTTAAATTTTTTCACTGTAAATAAATGTTAGAATAAATCATATAAGGAAATTTCGAAATATATATATAAGGATGGTGTTCGGGTGAAAAAACGTATTGCGATAGCATTTCTTATAATTTCTATTGTGGGATTCATTTTCAGATTGCACGGTCTGCTTCATGAAAGGAAAGCGAAGGAATTGTCCGTTGCATTTATAGAAGAGACTTATGGAGGCGACTGCCTGAACGATATCAAGGCTAACATATATGGAGAAGAAGATGGCTACTATGCGGTTTATGTTCGTTCAAATGATAAAACCTTTTATCTGAAAATCAAATTGTCCATGTGGGGGCAAACAGAAGAAATCTTGGATGCTTCTGAATACAATCAGGTTTACTCTTGMGAGGAGGAATTGGATGTTTAAAGAAATGAAAATCCGGATTTTTGTTGTCTTATCGATTGTCTTTGCTCTCGCAGTGGAATGGATTTTATCCTTGTATGAGATTCCTGAAAACTACAAACGCATTATTTCAGATTTCGTTTCTTTTGAATTGGTTGCGTTGCTGTTCTTTGGCTATTACTTTTATCGGTATAAATCTCCGCTCCGGACTGTTGTTTCAGACAGAAATGTGGATACTTCATTCTTATCGGTGCTAGCAATTGCGCTTATTTTCAATACATTTTCACTTACAACGTTTTGGGCTTATTTAGTGATAGAAGATTCTTTCTTTCAATTAGACCCATTTATCATTGAACCCTCCAATGAAACTGTCCTATTTTTGATTGTCTCCATGGTGGTGACGACGGTAACGGGACCAATCGCAGAAGAATTCGTTTTTCGGGGACTTTTGTTGAACCGACTCATCAAGAAAACGAATATGTGGGCCGGTATCTTGATTTCGAGTTTGGCTTTTGCAGCAATCCATATGCAAGCCGAAAAGATGCTAGCTACTTTCATCTTTGGCATCCTTGCCTCACTGATTTATTTGAAGACAAAAAATTTATTCATTCCGATCTTGATTCACATCGTACATAAC
>NZ_JBFUJC010000428.1:0-4072 GCF_056401595.1 Paenisporosarcina sp. P4_E4_2
CCCTTAGCTCAAGAGGCACTGAATACATACTCTTTTTCGACACCTGCATCACCGCATTTTTCGGCGGAACTTGAAGGGGAAACTATAAAAGAAGACAGGCTGCTTAAAGCGATTGAAAAGTTAAAATTAGAATATGACACAGTTATTTGTGAGGGGGCTGGAGGACTATATGTGCCACTTCATTCGGATACTACTTTGACATTGTTAGATGTTATCCAGCAATCAGCACTACCTGTCATACTCGTAGCAAATACGAAGCTCGGCACAATCAATCACACTTTGTTATCTGTAAATGCGCTGAAGGCACGTAATATCGAATTACTAGGTATTGTGTTCAACCAATTCGAGCAGAGTGCATTAGAAAAAAACAATATCGACACAATACGTCGATTTACCGGTGTTCCATACGTGGTAATTGAGGCGAATCGTACGATTGAAAGCTTTGATGATGAATCGGTCTTTGAAAGGTTGTTGACCGATGACATATAAAGAACTTCAAGCTCGTGACCTTAAACATATTTGGCATCCTTGCTCACAAATGAAAGACTATGAATCCTTTCCACCGATTGTGATAGACCATGGCAAAGGGGTGTGGTTGTACGACAATCAAGGAAATCGCTATTTAGATGCAGTTTCCTCATGGTGGGTCAATTTATTTGGCCATGCGAATCCGCGTATTAGCAAGGCTTTAGCTGAACAAGCACAAAAATTAGAGCACGTTATTTTTGCGAACTTTACCCATGAGCCTGCGATACATGTGGCTGAGAAACTCGTTGCACTGACACCAAAAGGTTTGGAAAAAGTGTTTTTTGCCGATAACGGATCCGCCGCCATTGAGGTCGCGCTAAAAATGAGCTTTCAGTACCGTGCACAAACGAATCAGCCGAAGAAAAAACGGTTTTTAGCATTTACAAATGCCTATCATGGCGAAACACTCGGTGCCTTGTCCGTTGGAGGAGTCGGTTTATACAACGAAGTATTTGCTCCTCTGTTATTAAACGTTGTACATACACAGGGACCGGATTGTTTTCGCTGTCCTTTTGGCGAATCACCAACGACCTGTAGCGCTCCTTGTACACAGTATGTAGAAGAACAATTGAAGCAATATGCCGATACGATTTCTGCTGCCATTATTGAACCGTTAATTCAAGCGGCAGCAGGAATGAAAATGTATCCGCCTGTTTTTCTGGAAAAATTAAGGGCATTATGCGATGAATATGATGTGCATCTAATAGCTGATGAGGTGGCGGTCGGGTTTGGCCGTACTGGTACATTCTTTGCATGCGAGCAAGCTGATATTACACCGGATTTTTTATGTTTATCCAAAGGCATTACGGGTGGTTATTTACCGCTTTCTGCTGTATTGACAACGAATGAGATATTTAACGCCTTTTATGACGACTACGGAACGATGAAGGCATTTTTACATTCGCATAGTTATTCAGGTAACCCACTCGCACTACGTGTAGCACAGGAAGTATTGGCCATTTTTGAAGAAGAACAAGTGTTGACAAAGTTAGTAGCCAAACAAGAATTGTTAAAAAAATTAGCAAAAAGAGCATTTGAACATTTACCTTATGTAGGTGAATATCGTCAAACTGGCTTCGTTGGGGCAATTGAATTAGTTGCAAATAAAGAGACGAAGTCGTCATTCCCAAGTGAAGAGCGAATCGGCTATCAAATTTATCAGCGTGCACTAGAGAAAGGGCTCCTGATCCGTCCGCTCGGTAATATTATTTATTTCATGCCACCTTATGTCATTTCAGAAGATGAAATCGAATGGATGATTGGGACAACGAGAGTAGTTATCGAACAATTTTTCAAAGACAGGGGAATATAAATTGAAAAACTCACGAACTTTATCGCTTACCCTTGTTGCGGTTTTTGCTGCAATGACCGCAAGCGAGGTCTTCAAAGTCAGTTGGTTTATGTCCTCGTCGGTTTAGCGGGACTTCCTGTCTTTACTCAAGGCGGAGGTATTATGTATGTATTACAACCGACATTTGGTTATTTAATTGGCTTCGTTGTAGGTGCATATGTGATCGGCTTCATCATTGAACGCGTCGAGCAACCTACACGCAAACACTTTATTGTTGCGAATTTGATTGGAACTGCTGTCATTTATGCGATTGGTGTACCTTATCTTTACCTGGCATTAAATCTTTGGCTGGACGTACCAACTAACCTATCACATGTACTGGCAGTAGGGCTGTTAAATACGGTAGGTGTTGACATTGCACTTGCTATTTTTACGAGTTTAATAGCTACTCGTATATATCCATTTTTGAAAACAATACATTCAACGAAAAGAGGCACACAAAATGAACTGGCAAACATTAGCTCAGGAAGTCATTGACGGTAAAGAAATAACAAATGAAGAGGCAATGGAAATTTTAACAACGGACGATGATGAACTACTACCCCTACTGCATGGTGCTTTTACAATCCGTAAGCATTATTACGGGAAAAAAGTGAAATTAAATATGATTATGAATGCGAAAAGTGGCTATTGCCCAGAGGACTGCGGTTATTGTTCACAATCGTCAAAATCAACTGCACCAATCGAAAAATATCCGTTTATATCAAAAGAAGAAATATTGGCAGGTGCTAAGCATGCATTTGAAAATCAAATCGGTACATTTTGTATCGTTGCAAGTGGCCGTGGTCCAACACGTAAAGACGTAAATGTTGTCAGTGAGGCAGTAGAAGAAATTAAAGAGAAATACGGATTGAAAGTATGTGCTTGCTTAGGACTTTTAAGAGAAGAACAAGCCGAGCAGCTGAAAAATGCTGGTGTCGATCGCTATAATCATAACTTAAATACATCTGAACGCCATCACGATTACATCACGACTTCACATACATATGCAGATCGTGTGAATACGGTGGAAATTGTGAAAAAACATGGTATCTCTCCATGTTCAGGAGCAATAGTTGGTATGAAAGAAACGAAGGAAGATGTAGTTGATATTACACGTGCACTTCGCCGCCTGGATGCGGATTCGATACCAGTAAATTTCCTGCATGCGATTGATGGTACAAAACTGGAAGGTACAAACGAACTGAACCCTCGCTATTGCTTGAAGGTACTGGCACTGTTCCGTTTTATGAATCCAACAAAAGAGATTCGTATTTCAGGTGGTCGCGAGGTGAATCTTGGTTCACTCCAACCATTGGGTCTATATGCAGCAAACAGTATTTTCGTTGGCGACTATTTAACGACAGAAGGTCAAGCGGAGAATAAAGACTATTTAATGTTGCAAGATCTTGGTTTCGAAATAGAGCTTGCAGAAAAGCAAGCATCATTATGTGAAGTTTAACTTAATCAGGCAGTGACATATATTACATGTTTCACCAGATGACAAGGTGTTAATGGAAGATTTAAGAGTAGTGCTCATGGGAAAAATAGTTCATATTATAGGTAAATGTGAATTAGAAACTACTCTGTTAAGTCTAAGTAACCTTCAAAATTCTTTTTTAATACTATTTTTTATATAGAAGAAACCATTTTGATTTTTGTCAAAATGGTTTCTTTTAGTTTAATACTAAAAAACGTCCCAATATTTTGAAATTTAGGGTATGAATGTTACATATATTTATGTTAAAATTTTCTAGTTACCGATACTATATTTCATAGAATAGGGAGGTAATATAGGTTAGGAACTTTAAGATATTTGAGCTAGTTTCAAATATTTGTGTTATCTGTGGATACATATTAAATACTGAGATTAGAAGTTGAGGGATGCCAATGTGGAACATTTTTAAAACTTGTTTAATCCTAGAGAAATCAAATAAAAAAAATATTTTTGCTTGTATTTTCGTAGCAGTAGTTATTTTTGGCTTGATGTTATTTGTGAAAACTGAGGATTTAGGAAACAAAGATAAAGAAATATCTGGAGAAACTCAATCGCTTTCTTTAGCGTTGAGTAAATTTCAAAATGTAGACGCAACTGATGAAGGAAATGGCAGTGACTTATATAAGAATTTAGCACTTCAACGTCAATATGTAGCTAAGCAAAGCATGTCACTAACAATGGAACGACCAGAATTATTTGTAGATACAGCTATAGAC
>NZ_JBFUJC010000429.1:0-2324 GCF_056401595.1 Paenisporosarcina sp. P4_E4_2
GAGTAACCGCAGGAACAGATTGGTGCTTGTAGCTAGACATAGCAAAATGTAAAAGAGTAGAAAAACCCTTGGAAAATCCAAGGGTTTTTTCATGTGAACGAATCTTTAATATGAAAGAAAATATACCTCGTATCATCTGAATAAGCCGGTGACGTTGTATAGCGCCAATTCCTTTGGCGTGCGAAAACCGTATGTGCATTGACAAGTGGCTCACCGTTTTCATTGAAGCCCGTCACGATGGTCGTGTGATCAAATCTGCCGTCACCCTGGAAATCGTAACTGATTACATCTCCAAGTTTCAACTCCCATGCGCTTGCTACTTTTACTGCCTGTAAACCGGTTCTGGATGTTTCCAAATACCATCGGAGTGCATGTGAGGTACTCCAGCTGAAGCTCCACGTGCCTCCTCTAATCCACCACCCTTTATTACGGTTTGGATAGCCACGCATTGGCGCTCCTCCTGCACGCAAGCACTGTGAAATGTAATTCGTGCAATCGACATCAAATACAGGATAAGCTGGATTATTGGAGTTCCACCATGTATTTGCATAATCCACTGCTGCTTGACGGTTGTATATAGAAATCCCTCCTTACGGAGAGAGTATGTATAAAACGAAAGAAATAGAAGATTGGAGAGGAATATAGTTGAGAAGAATCGTATTTGGTAGCATCGTGTCGATTGGACATGGAAGACTGTGACTATCCATCATTCTTCGCAATGGATTCAGACTCGCACTCGCTATTTTTGCCATTCCATTTATCATTCTGTAAGGTATTCCCGTTAGTTATGTGACGATGAGCGGCAGTCTATATGCGCTTATTTTCATTCCCCTCTCCCCTTAGTTTTACCCCATTAGAAGCTTTTCTGAAGCAACAAAAAACCACTCTTATATTACGAGAGTGGCCTTCCGATTATCATTCATAAATAGAATAGAACAAATTCATTACCATATCTATACTGTTTCCGATGAATGGAAACAGTGTACTATCCCCAATCGGTGTCAGTACCACAATTAAAAACAAAATGGAGCCGTAAGCTTCTAAGGGCACAAGTTTCTCTTGAATTTTAGCAGGAAATAAACTGGAAATGATTCGATACCCGTCCAATGGTGGTAGTGGTAACAGATTAAATACGCCTAACACTACATTCAACATGACAAAAACATTTAGAAATTCATCCATTGTTTGATTTTGAGGAGAAAAGTAAAAAATGCTAAACCCAATAAACGCCAGGACAAAGTTACTGAGAGGGCCAACCAAACTAACAATGATGGATTGTATACGTCTCGTTGCGAAATAAGCAGCATTAACTGGAACAGGTTTTGCCCAACCAAACCCCGCTATAAAAATCAAAAGTGTACCAGCGATATCCAAGTGTTTTAGTGGATTAAGAGTTACCCTTCCCTGTCTTTTTGCCGTATCGTCTCCAAATACTGAAGCCATCCAAGCATGCATAAATTCATGCAATGTAAAAGCAATTACCAATGTAATGAGCACAAATGGGATCTCTTCTAATGAAAATGCAAAAAACTCTATGTTGTCCGCCCGCTTTCATTTCATTCTTTTTACAGTGAATGAATAGGCACATCATCCATCTTTCACTGTTACACTAATGTACCATTTCACTCACTGGATTTCACTAACCCTTTTCTATATATGTCCGTTTTTAACAAAATAATCCTCTTATTTCCCCATCACATATAATAAACCCTTTTTCTTAGGCTTAAAATGATATCTTATTCAGCTATTAAATATCGGATTGAATTGAAAGTGATTGTTTTGGCCATGGAATTTCAGAAGCTCGGTGTCAGCCGTTAGGCAAGCCTTTTTATGCCAACAATGAAAAAGGGTTCGGACTTGGCTTAATGCTAACCTACAAAGTCATTGAACATCATCATGGAAAAGTAACCATTGAAAGTAAAGGCGCTGGTACCCAAGTCACTTTATCATTGCCGATTTCCAGTTAACATCCACTTAGAAAAGGCATTCACGAAAGTGAGTGCCTTTTTTATTCGTAATATTTTTCAATAAATTGTTTTTCTTCTTCATAACTGAGAATTCCCGTAGCCCTGCCGACAGTCCCTCCCTGCATAGTCCAAATTGTATTGTGATCTTTATCTATTTGTGTGAAATCATTTTCCGCCCATCGATTAAGAATACTTAAATAACGGCTTTTATTTTGATAATCACCATTTTCTACAACTTTTTTTAACCTTGCCACTCTTTCAGCGGTTAGAGGGAGGAACCCCCACTTTTCCTCAGCCTCGATTTTCTGATGACTCATTTGATGAATCACTTGGCCGACTTGAAAGTCAGGCATATGC
>NZ_JBFUJC010000430.1:0-2312 GCF_056401595.1 Paenisporosarcina sp. P4_E4_2
TAAAACCAAAAACCTTATTGAACTATTCTGCCCCGTTAGTTTAAGTGTAACATTTCACAATAGATGGCCGAAATCTACTTGATGTTTTGGACGTAAAAATAGACCATCGAAATGATGGTCTTGTTTAACTAAAGCACCCGTTAGTTTAATATCTACCCCAGCCTTTTTCTGTCTCATCCGATAATTTTCTGGTTTCTTTGCCCATATATTTTCGTGCATTATTCAATACCTTGCTATCGTCACCAAGTCTTTCTAAAATAGTTACGCACAAGATATTTACAACATCATCATTTCCTTGAGTTGCCATTATTTCAAATACTCCGAAGAGACTTTGCAATACTTGGGGGTTATCCTCACTTATATAATTTATAAAAATTCCAGTGCACTCGCCAAAGTATACATGCGGTAATAGCTCTTCATTAAATTCGATATGTTCTTGTAATACAGACTTTAAATCTTTAAATTCATCAATAATTAAATTTATTGAACCCATCACGTCAATACCTTTTCACCCTTTTAAATAATATTTCTCCTTACACATGACAGATCCTTCTTCAACTAAACTGCTGCGTTAGTGACATAAGGATTTTTAAACAACATTATTATTGTTTAATGACTTTATTGTAAATTAAACAACTTTATTATCCCTGTACAGTAGCGTCAGGAAAATGCGGAATTACAACGTTAAGGAAGTTTCAATATTAAAAAACCTAATTTCTCAGCATTAAATGAGAAATTAGGTTTTTTCATTAATAGAAAAAGACTTATAAGTATTTATCACTAATCACTTTCATATGGTGTAACTCGTGCCCGGCAATGCCATATGCAATGGTACCTATCGAAACTGGGCTGTTCATTACAGTTCCATTACGAACCCACGCTGCATCATCAATGGTTGAAATAAGGCTTAACGTGTTGGAACGTACCGTGTCTAAACCAGCTAGTAACTGCTCCCAGGATAATTTGTTAAAGTGTGCCGCAGAAACGTATTGATCCTGATCCATTGCTGGGAGTGGTGCACTTTCATTTCGTGCAATGGCAAGCATTCGATACGACATCACACGTTCCGAGTCGGTCATATGCCCAATCACTTCTTTTAAAGTCCATTTCCCTGGTGCGTACGCCTTCCTTGCTGACTCCTCTGATACGCTGCTTAAAAGGGTAATGGTCTTAGTTCGTTGCTTACTAAGTATTTCTTCAATATCTCCATCTGGCACAAGACTAACATACCTATCATGCTCTGGATTTTCAATAAATAATGGTCGTGGGCGCACAAGAGTCCTCCTCATCGGAATAGTTAATTATGGTTCTAGGCTAATATTCGACTGTCAAGAAGATATTTCCTTTAATTAATATTTAATTTCATTACCGCAAAATAATTGCAAATTAAACCACTTTATTATCCCTGTACAACTGATTTATGCATTTAACATAATACAGATAATAATGGATTAAATCACTTTTTATTCCACTAACCTGCCCCGTTAGTTGAAGAAAAAAAGAGCCGTCTTAGCAGCTCAACCATCTTCAAGCAAAGCCCCGTTAGTTAAAATTCGGCTTGAGAAATTTCAGATTTCCACAGAAATATTAATCAACTCGAGGGCTTTCTTCATATCGATGTCTTCGTGGATATGCTGAGGTGTCCATTGAATATAAATATCCGGTTCAATTCCGATACCTGACATCCCATTTCCATCATCTACACGTCCCAGTTTCGAAGTGGGATACCAAAGCTCAAAACCTTCTTCCCATTTCATAATGGTTAAGTTTGTATAATCATTCAATCCAGCAGTAGATCGTCCCACAACAGTTACTTTATTGGATAACTTGCACGCTTCAACAAATGAATCCCCTGAGCTACCACAATAAATATCTGATAGTACGACTACTTTCTTCGGTGACGCTTTCCCTTTTATGATGAAAGAATTATTTTCACCTTCATTATAGTTTACAAATCCTTTTCCATAATTCTTTTCAAAGAAACTCTTAAAAATTCTTAGCATTTCCCTCGTATTTTCATCTTTTATTGTTTCTAGTGACTCGTCAATCATTTGTATCTGCAGATTGCATGTCCTTTCTGTGCAATTGTACAGCATCGTATGCTTCGCCTGATCAAACAAATCCTTTTCCTCTAACGGAAAAATATACGGTAACAGCTCAGTAAAACTAGAGTCGGTTCCCCCGGCATTTATTCTAACATCGACTAGTAAAGATTCTGCGGAATTGAGCAGCGTTGCATTGTCACGAATAAGTGTAGAAATCGTGTCGGGATCTTGGAAATCAGTCAGCGTGACAAGAATAGGGCCTTCCAC
>NZ_JBFUJC010000431.1:0-2308 GCF_056401595.1 Paenisporosarcina sp. P4_E4_2
GTGTGATACTATGGCTCAAGATGTTCTGTGTGAAGTGAATAACTGTAAGCATTGGGACTCCGGAAACAAATGTAAAGCGGATTCTATTTATGTAGTCAGTCATAAGGGCAAAAAGGCATCCAATAGTGAAGAAACGGATTGCAAAACATTTGTAACAAAAGCTTAAACTTTTGAGGGTAACCATCATTTTGGTTGCCCTTTATTATTTATAGTAATGATGATAATTATCTTTTTCATTCAAGTTTATGAATTCATTTTATTTTTTCTATCCGCTTTGAAAAAGGAATGGAGTAAAAATATTTTATACCAGCTGTGTTATGCTGAGGTACCCCAAGTGGAGTTAAGGATGAAAGTGTATGTTTTTTTCAGTTTTAAATAGCAGGCAATGTGCATTTCCCACTTTTTCTTCTAAATAGTCAAGTGAATAATTACCCAATGGATCTGATAAATCGCCGATTGCCCGGGATAGATTATCAATCACAAGTCTTGTATCAAATCGTCTTTGCTCTTTCCTTACATTCATCTCATCCATAATTTCATGAGCAAGATGTTGGATTCGACGTAAGCGCATTTCTTTTGTTTGCATGATCTACTCATCCTCCATATATCCCAACTTATATTGTTTAAATATATGGCTAACAATTAGGATTCATGAGACGTTTTTTTATGTGAAGCTTACAATAAAATAAAAATCAATAATAGAGCAAATACAATCTGGAATAGACCGATTCCCCCGGCATAAGCCGATAACTTCCAGCCGTGCAGTGTAAGGTCTTTTATTTTCACACTCATTCCAATCCCCGCCAAAGCGATGATTTCCAAATAGTTTCCGAACCCCTTAATTGAATGTGTAACTGTTGCAGGGAATTGTAAACTACTATTCAAACAACATAATATGAAAAAGCCCCCGACATACCATGGAACGATTGTACGCCATTGAAATGACTCCTGCGATTTTGGCTGTTCTCCATTATTAAGTTTGATCTGTTTCAAAACAAAAACAACAGCTACCATAAAGATAATTCGGCTGATTTTAAAGACGGCTGCTTGATCCTTTACCGCTTCACCAACAATGCTCCCACTAGCTACTACTTGTCCAACAGATTGTAATGTTCCACCTATTAATGCAGACGACTGCAATACATCGTTATGAAAAATCGCACTTGTTATCACTGGTAACAAGATCATCAAAACCGTACCTAGCAGATTGACAATCGTAATAGAAACGGCCACATCAGATTCTTTAGCCTGGATAGCTGGTGCAGTCGACGCAATCGCAGATGAACCACAGACCGCATTTCCACTTGCCATCAGCAAACCAAAATCTTCACCGAATCGCAGTTTTTTTCCTAACCAAATAACAAACATAATCGTTCCTGCCATTTGAATGAGAATATAAGCAAGACCTAACATTCCAATTTCAAATAATGAATTGAATGTTAAGGTTGCTCCTAATAAAACAATGGAAAAGTACAGTAAAGTACTTCCCGAAAACTTTTCCCCCGGCTTTAATATGGAATAAGAACCTATTTTTAAATTACCAATTAATATACCAATTAGAATTGCAAATAAACCACTCCCTAAATTAGGGAAAAATCTTCCGAGTGCTATACCTATCATTGCAATTGCAATACAAACCAGTAGTCCAGGTAAAATGTATACAACTTTTCTCGTCATTTCTCTACCTCACTAAATAGTTTTCTTTCGCTCACGCCCAAAGATTATTTTAACATATATTACACTTTATCTATTTTGGGAACCGTCTAGAATAATACCAACAACAGGAAGATTTCATTTATCAACTAAGGAGTGCTTAGTTGAAGAACCGACTGCCTTTACAGGGTAGCTTTTCTATTTGTGATGAGATTAAGAGTTCACTTCCATTATTTATTCAATTCAATCAAATTTCTCTTTTTACAACTAAACTCCCCAGAATTCAACTAACTGACCGCTCACCTTAAATAAAATAAAAAATACCCGCATAGAGTCGAAACTCTAAGCGGGTATTTTGTGATTATTCGTTGATTTCTTCTTTAAGACCGTATTTTTTGTTGAAACGATCAACACGGCCATCCGCTGCTGCGAATTTCTGACGGCCAGTATAGAATGGATGACATTCTGAGCAAAACTCAACTTTGATGTCTTCTTTTACTGATCCTGTTTCGAACGAGTTACCACATGAACATGTAACTGTAGCTGTTTTGTAATCGGGATGAATTCCTGGTTTCATCTTAAATCTCCTCTCGCCCTGAACCATCTGGAACAGAGTGGGTTATTTAACTGTCACCTTACACGACCCGTTCAGTTC
>NZ_JBFUJC010000432.1:0-2305 GCF_056401595.1 Paenisporosarcina sp. P4_E4_2
ACATAATTGGCTAACGTGTTTGATGGATGTTCCCTGGAAGGAATGGTGCTTTGACCAGGTGGTTTATTGACAATCAAGAGGACATCATCTTCGTAAATGATTTCCAGTGGACCTTCTTGGCGAATCAGCCCTGCACTCACTTCTTCATAGGGAAAAAGAACGGTCACTACATCCCCAACTGAAAGTGGATGTCTGACCGTTTTTTCTTGTCCATTAACTAGTAAGGAACCGCCATCAAATTTAATTGATGTTAAAGTGCGTTTGGAAATCCCCCATTTACCTAGGGCTTCACGAAGTAATATAGGCTCCGTTACGTTAAATAGTAAATGAAATTGTTTATACATCGCTGTCGATAAATGAATCATGTACACGTTTCCAGAAAGGAAATGGACGGAATCGAGCAAATCGCACTTTTTCTTTTGCTACACGATATTGGATGGATTTTACGTCTTTATGGAGCAATTGCAAATGATCAATCGTCACCATGAAATCAACGGCCTTCACTGGTTTCAAAACGCATGTATGATGTGATGGTAAAACCAGAGGAGCGCCGACTGTACGGAAGACCCGATTGTTGATGGACGCCATTTCCGTCAACTGCATCGCTTCCAAAGATGGGTGAATAATTGCTCCACCAAGCGCTTTATTGTAGGCGGTACTTCCAGAAGGTGTCGACATACATAACCCATCGCCACGGAAACGTTCGAAGTGGCTGTCATTCAGTTCGACATCCATCACCAATGTCACATCTGGAGATTTGATTGTGCTTTCATTTAAAGCCAAATAAACACTTTCTTCATCCGTATTACGATAATTAATGGTCGCTTCGAGCAAAGGATATTGAATCACTTCGAATTCTTTTTTGGCAATGGAAATCACTAACTTCTCGATTTCAGCTGGTTTCCAATCTGCATAAAATCCTAAATGACCTGTATGAATTCCAACAAAGGCTACTTTCGACAATTGTTCACTATAGCGATGAAACGCGTGCAACAATGTCCCATCTCCACCGATTGAAATCACGATATCGGGTGACTCTTCATCCCACACCAGTCCAAAATCCGACAAGTAGGTTTTGGCATTGGCCATCAATTCGTTTGAGTGTGCATCATTCCTTGATTGAATGGCAAATTTCATAAATGCTTGGACCTACCTTCCCCAGAGTTAGATGGGAAATTCGCATTTCCACTCTCTTTATATTCACTGAAATATTTTTGTGCTTCCTGGATTTCATCACGGATTAGTGACATCTCTTCGTCTAAACGAAATGCTGCTTCAGCTGCACTTTGCAAGCGGTTTTTTATTTCTTCGGGAAATAATCCCTTATATTTGTAGTTTAACGAATGTTCAATGGATGCCCAAAAATTCATTGCCAACGTGCGGATTTGAATTTCCACCAGGATATGAATTTTCCCATGAATGGTTTGGACGGGATATTCAACAATCATGTGATATGAACGGTAGCCACTTGGTTTCTCATGTGAGATATAATCACGTTCTTCAACCACTTTGATATCGTGACGATTACGCAGTAACTCTACCACTGTCTCTATGTCATCAACGAATTGACACATGATGCGCAACCCTGCAATATCTTGCAGTTCATTAACTAGTATGGCAGAGGGCTCAAAAGCAATTCCTTTTTCAAGTGTTTTATCATAGATACTTGCAAGAGGTTTCACACGGCCAGTAACAAACTCAATTGGTGAGTTTGTATTTGCTATTTCATATTGCGTCCGCATACCCTTTAATTTTATTTTCAATTCATCTACTGCTTGCTTATAAGGCTCTAAAAAACGTCTCCATTGCCCCATGACCAGTCCCCCTTGCCAATGCTATCTTCGTGAATTTATTACGAATTCAATTTGCAGCCAGTTGTTCTTTAAAAGCTTCTTCTACTGCATTTGCAAATTCTTCACCGTAATTGTGATTTCCTTCGATATTGAAGATCAGCATATTTAATTCTTCTCTGAAATTATCAAGCACAATATCCGTCTTTCCCCAAACTAACACTGGGTCCTTGTCTGCACCAAGTGACACTGCCAGTAATGGCCACACTGTTTTGGGAAATAGAACATATGTATACCCATCGGAGTCATCCATTAAATAAACGAATGCATTCTCATCTGAATCAGTGATTAACTGACCAGCCGCTTTTACTTCCTGATTGGTTGGATCTTCTTGCAATAAAAAACGGATATCGTTTTCATTTTGCACGCCGCTATCGACAATATAAGTTTTACGCAATGTTTGCTCTTCCTTTCAATCTTTACTACCCCATATTTTATCATAGGTTCCCATATGT
>NZ_JBFUJC010000433.1:0-2293 GCF_056401595.1 Paenisporosarcina sp. P4_E4_2
TTATTGTTGACGTTTTGCTGTTCAGTTTTCAAGGTTCATTTCGTTGGTCACTCTCGCGACAGCAACTTTTATATCTTAGCAAATCCAGATTGTCATGTCAACAAAAAGTTTTGCTTTTTCATTTTTGTTTGCCGCTTGTTTTGGCGACTTGATTACTATACCACCATACAAAAGGGTGCACAAGTCTTTTTAAAATTAAAAGATTATTAAAATAATAGACCCCTAATTTTTCATTGAAAACAAAAAAGAAGCCGGGACGTAACCCGACTTCTTTCTTGTATTGTTTACTTAATCACGATGACGCATTTGTGGGAATAACAGTACATCGCGAATCGAAGGAGAATTCGTTAACAACATAATTAAACGATCAATCCCGATTCCCAGTCCACCTGTTGGCGGCATTCCGTATTCCAGCGCTTCGATAAAGTCGTCGTCCATTTCATGTGCTTCATCATTACCCGCTTCTTTTTCAACAAGCTGCGCTTCAAAGCGTTCGCGTTGATCGATTGGGTCATTTAATTCCGTAAAGGCATTTGCATGCTCACGACGAACAATGAATAACTCAAAACGATCTGTAAAGCGACCGTCTTCAGGATTTTTCTTAGCCAATGGCGAGATCTCCACTGGATGCCCATAAATGAAAGTAGGTTGAACTAATGACTCTTCCACTTTTTGTTCGAAGAACTCGTTAAGAACATGTCCCACTTCCATAGAAGGTTTCACATCTACCCCGTGCTCTTTTGCAAAAGTGTGTGCTTGTTCTTTCGTCATCTCTACCCAGAAGTCTACTCCAGTAACTTCTTTGACTGCATCTGCCATGTGCAGACGTTTCCAGCCTGGAGATAAATCAATTTCATCTTCCCCATACATTACTTTCGTTGTTCCCAGGACATCTTGAGCAACATGTGCGATTACGTTTTCAGTTAACGCCATGATGTCGCGGTAATCAGCGTATGCTTCATATAACTCAAGCATAGTGAACTCAGGGTTGTGACGCGTTGAGATTCCTTCGTTTCGGAATACGCGTCCGATTTCATATACTTTTTCAAGCCCACCGACGATTAAACGTTTCAAGTGAAGCTCGATTGCGATACGCATATATAAAGTCATATCCAATGCATTGTGGTGTGTAATGAATGGACGAGCTGCTGCTCCACCCGCAATTGCATGCATAAGTGGCGTTTCAACTTCAAGGAAACCTTGTCCATCCAAATAACGACGCATCGATTGGATGATACGGCTACGTGTAATAAATGTATGTTTGCTGTCTTGGCTTGTAATCAAATCTAAATAGCGTTGACGGTATCGTTGCTCCACATCTTTTAAGCCATGGAATTTTTCAGGCATCGGACGAAGTGCTTTCGTTAAGAATGTAAATTCAGTCGCTTTAACTGAAAGTTCTCCAACCTGTGTACGGAAAACCGCACCACGAACACCCACGATATCTCCTAGGTCAGCAGTCGTGAACAAATGGTAAGCTTCTTCACCAATTGCATCTTTGCGTACATAGATTTGGATTTGTCCATCGAAGTCTTGAAGGTGAGCGAATCCAGCTTTCCCTTTTCCACGCTTCGTCATGATTCTTCCGGCAATTGTTACTTCTTTTGGCTCTTCATCTAATTGTTCTTTTGAAAATTGATCGAACTCCTTGCGGATACCTTCAGATAAATGCGAACGTTCGAAACGTCCACCAAATGGATCAAGACCACTTTCACTTATAGAAGTCATCTTTTGGCGTCTCACCAAAAGTTGATCGTTTAATTCATCTAAATGAGACATGTTCATTTCACTCCCTTTTCTTTTGATAGCTCCAGTTAGCCATTCATAATGAACCTATTGTACACAATTTCACATACGTCTTCACGTCTTTATTGATATTTCGRAAAAATCTCTTGGAATTTCCATAATTCCGAGAAATTATTTCTATATATAAAAGAGCTATCACCAAAAGTGACAGCTCTAATAACACGTTTTACATAACGCTTGTCTCAAGTTCACGGCCTAAAGCCATTTGCTCATCTGCAAAGTTGTTAATGAATGCACGCAACTCTTGTGCGGATTCAGTTTGGTTAATCAAGTTACGAGCTTTTCCGTTTCCACGGATGCCTTTTAAGTACCATGAAGCATGTTTACGCATTTCTCGAACGGCAACGTATTCACCTTTAAGTGCCACTAAACGTTCGAAGTGAAGTAAGCAGACATCCATTTTCTCACGAACAGATGGTTCTGGCTTTAACTCACCAGACTCCAAATATTCTACCGTGCGGTAAATCATCCAAGGGTCACCTAAAGC
>NZ_JBFUJC010000434.1:0-2244 GCF_056401595.1 Paenisporosarcina sp. P4_E4_2
TCGTTCCAAAGCACGGTATATCCTAAGAATGCATCTTTATCCCATGCAACAGGATCAATGTTCTGCGGCTGATCCCAATCTCCAYAGTAGCCCATATACGGAACGGTTAACGGAACTGCCGCCTTGCTGTTTTTGCCTGTTGGCACTAGGCGAACAAATCCTTCAACAAACGTCCCTTCCTCCAAGCTTTCAGGTAATACAAGTTTTACGTCTAGGTTCTTTTCTTGACCCGGTTTAATCTTCAATTTCGCACCTTGTGTATGTGTCACTTTCTCGCCATTTATAGATGAAATAGCACCTTTTACATGCTTGCTTGTTAAAGTTAAATATTCTTTAGAATCCAATTTCCCGTCTTCGTCTAAGTCAAATTCTTTTGTTTCTTTTCCATCCGTCAAAACGTCTACAAAGACCGTGTATTCTAAATCTTTTACATCTACATTTTTTAAGGCTTCCACGTTCAACTTGAAGTTCGTACCTTTTTTATTAATCTCTTTTAACGCTACAGCTCCGGCTTGCTCTAACGGAGTATCCTTGCTTGTCACAATAACAGGTGTTTTAATTGCATTTTGAATTTTCATTAAGCCGGATCCTTGTACACGCGGTGAGTACGGTACTTCATTATTTGTGCGGGGATCTTGTACTACCTGCGCTGTATTCATCAATGCGATTTTTGCCGTTAGTGCTGTATTCTTTGAATGAGATAATCCTTTTTCATATAATGCTTGCATTAACAATGCCGAACCACCTGCAACATGAGGAGTTGCCATGGATGTTCCACTCATAACCTCATATTC
The DNA here is from genome assembly GCF_056401595.1 of Paenisporosarcina sp. P4_E4_2. Taxonomy (NCBI): domain Bacteria; kingdom Bacillati; phylum Bacillota; class Bacilli; order Caryophanales; family Caryophanaceae; genus Paenisporosarcina; species Paenisporosarcina sp. P4_E4_2. The sequence goes on from NZ_JBFUJC010000434.1 coordinate 795, forward strand.
ATTGCCCGCAACAGTTGAATAAATGTTGCCACCCGGTGCTGAAAGCTCTGGTTTAAAGTCTAACGTATGCGGAGTTCCGACAGATGAAAAGTCGGAAATGGTATTTTTATCAGGATTATCAAGCCAAATACCCTTTGTCATATTCATCTTAACAATTTGACCACTTGTAAGCTTTGTGATTAACGCATCTCCTGCAACCTTACTTGTTGTAGCAGCTGGAGTAGATAGATAGCTGAAATTTAGATATGGGAAATCTGCCATTGTGGTTGGCGGTACTAGAATAACTGCTTTCGCACCATTCTTCTTTGCTTCCACTTGAATATAAGAATAAAATGCATAGGGTACTTGCGGTTTCGCAACTACTATTTTGCCTGCGACGTCTTTTCCAGCGAAGTCTGCCTTTCTTCCTTCCCCTACATACACCATTTCATAGCTCTCAGTAGGTGTTAGTACTCTGGAGAGTTTAAAATTAAATTGCGTTTGGTCTTGGTACGGAAGCTGTAAACCGTTTTCTTCTGCAAGCGTGGTTTTATGCATTTTTGTGTTTTCATAGGAAGCAACAGATAACGCATAGGGGCTTACTCCTGGTTCTCCAACTGTTCCAATATCCGGATTCTCAGCATATGGTTTTTCGGAAGAAGGCAAGAGATTATTTTTTGTGCTGTAAGCAGCGTTACCACCTGCTACAACAACTAGCGTGCCTTGTTCAGTTGCTTGACGAATTGCTTTTTGAATTGGGTCGTTCTCTTCGCCAACAAATCCCGCGTCAGAACCTAAGCTCATGTTGATAACATCGGCGCTTAATGTTACCGCGTGCTCGATACCTGCGATGATATCGTCTTCATAAGCTCCACCGCCATTATCGGAGAAAACTTTTTCTGCCAACAACTGCACACCTGGTGCAACCCCTTGTACTCCATCGTTTGCTTCATCACCATTAGCTCCTACAGTTCCTGCAACATGCATACCATGTGAACTTCCATATTGACCGCGTGGAATTACGTCTGTATCTTTATCAGCCCAGTCATAACCTGTCGGAACTTTGTCGCTGTACCATACTTCGTTTACTGCTGTTTCTGCGAGTTCCCCTTGAATGTTCTCTTGCGTCCACTTCTCTTTTTCTTTTCCTTTTTTTGTCAACGTCATATCTTTATGAGTATAGTCTAGTCCGGAGTCGACAATCGCAACAAGCAATCCTTCTCCTTCATATCCGTATTGTTCCCATACCATTTGTGCTTGTACCAATTCTTTGCTTGCCCCCATAGATGGTTGGAACGTCCTTGCGATATGCACGTTTATAACACCTGGAGTTGCCTGAATTTCTTTTACATTACTAAACTCCGTTTCCATACTAAAGCCGTTAAAGCTTTCATAGAATCGATGATTTACTTTAGAAGCTGAATTTTCCTTAGAAATTTGTGCAATTACTTGATCTTGTTTTTGTTTATTC
>NZ_JBFUJC010000435.1:0-2234 GCF_056401595.1 Paenisporosarcina sp. P4_E4_2
ATATGAATATGTTTTGGGCGAGCGTCGTTACCGATAGTTCTAAAATTAGGGAAATATACATTGATGAGAATATAACTGAACGGGAGTTTGTTGAAATAATTTCTGAATTATACAAACAAGAATTTTTTATCTATGCGATTATTCCCGAATGGGAGGAGGAGTTACTTAATATTCTCTCCAACCAGTTCGTTTTAGTTAAAAACATTATATTACCTAACGTATTTCCAAAAAGCACAGGTTATGTTGGTTTCGTGAAAGACAGCCAAAAACAATTCGTTTATGAATTTTATTTAAGGTCTATGAGTATGGCTATAGTTTTTTCAGATGAAGGTGTTACTAAGCACTTAGATAATACAAGTAACGAAAATATTGATATTCATAATATTTTCGAATCAAATGAAATCTCTCATATAACAATAGGCTCTGATGGTGGATGGTTCAATATAATTGAATACTAAACAAACGCGAGTTTTAATAAAGTTCTGGCAGTTCCGGGAAATCTGCAATCTCTATATTTGATTGGCGAAGCTGATTCAATTGAAGAGGCTAAAGCGAAGAGTTACATGGAAAAAGCAGTTTTCTTCAAAGGTGAAGAAAACCGCTTTTTTATATCAAACTTATCAGGTGTTAAGGAATTTTTAATAATTCATTCTATATAATTCGGGATATCGGGGGAAGAGGGTTATATTAGATATCCAATTTTATAGTTTTCGCTTTTTCAACATTTTCACCCAAGCTATCAAGAACATCACTTGTTAGAATTTCAATTGACTTAATATCATTTGTGTTTTCTAAAATAAACCCCATATTGCCTTTCTTAACATCATTTCTTTGTATTTCACCAGTCAATTCTTCGAGAAAAATGTCCTCTTCCCATGTTTTTAGCTCACCATTGTTCGTCTTAACAAAAGCAACTGGTGTGAATTTTATGTCCTTATCGGATGTATTTTTAACTTCAACTCCTACTTTAATAAAATCAAACTCTTCTTCATGAGTATAGGAATGAAAAAAGTCAATCATGCTGTAATCCGGAACGAAATGTAGCAACTTAGCATCTTTTAAAACCATTTCAACCCCACCTATATTAACTGTCTTATTTAAGGGTTTATATGATTTTAATGTGAGTTCGCCTTTGTCATCGGTTACGGTTTCTCCAACTGTCACCAGATTAATGTCATCCGTTATTTGAGGATTCGGCACATATACATCTTCTTGTACATTAAGTTTTTTTTCCGTTTGGTCGATGGTTTTGACCTGTTCCTCAGTAGCTTTGTCCTCGGTGTTATATACTGATGAACAGCCTGAAAGAACTAATAAAAGAATCAAGAAAAACAAGTATCTCTTCATTGGAATCCCCCTAGCATAATAAAACACCCGTCGCATTTAGCAACGGGCTATTTTATTGTATCTGTTATTTTTTATTTTTTGTTTTATCTAAAAGTTCAAAGATAATTTTGGCATTGTCTGTATTATCAATTTGTCCTGCCAATCGTTCTTTGTAAGGTCCGTAGGCAAATACTGGCACGTCTTCACCAGTGTGACCACCAGTTGTCCAGCCTGTATGAGAACGCTCATCAAAGATTTTTTCGATTGCATTATCTATATCAGTGACTTTTTTAGTCGTTGCAGCATCTTTAACAGATTGGATTTCTTGTGCTGTTAATGCTAATAGATTTTGATCTATATACGTTTTTAATGTCTTTTCAACATCTTCACCTTTAGCAATTTCAGCTGCCATAAAGTCTGGTGTGCGCTTAGCTGCTTTAATAGGCTGAGCAAACCAGTTATAAATTCCATCAGAACCAATAGAGTATCCGCCAGTTGAATGGTCAGCTGTAATAACAACTAATGTATGTTTGTCCTTTTTAGCAAAATCAATAGCGGCCGTCGCAGCTTTTTCAAAGTCTGCCATTTCACTCATTGCTCCAACTATATCATTATCATGACCCGCCCAGTCTACCTGGCTTCCTTCAACCATTAAGAAGAAACCATCTTTATCCTTGCTTAAACGTTGAATAGCTGATGTCGTCATATCTTGAAGAGAGGGAACTTCATCTGTACGATCAATCATTTTAGGGAGTCCGCCAGATGCAAACAATCCAAGAATCTGTCCATTTTTATCTTTTGAAAGTTCCTCTTTGTTTGTTACATAACTATATCCGGATTTTTTGAATTCTTCTGTAAGATTGCGGTCAGGACGAACAAAATTTGAAGTACCGCCACCAAGGAGAACG
>NZ_JBFUJC010000436.1:0-2221 GCF_056401595.1 Paenisporosarcina sp. P4_E4_2
ACTTGATAGAACTCTTTATTCAATCTTTAGATATAGCTGTTTCAACGGTTACGATCCTATCAATGGAAAAAATCAGTGTTCTGCCTTTAATATGCTCCCTATCTCCATGAAGCTCCGATTTTTCCTCAAAATCTTCTTGAGTTAATTCTTCCTCTTCCATATCTTCTTCAACTGGTTCTCCGTCAACTAACGGCAGAAGCAATTCAACAAAATTGGACCCTACATAAATGATTTTTCCAAACGCTGAATGGCCATTCTCCAGTTCTATTTTGACGTTGAACCAAAGAAGTTGATACAAGCGGTAATTTAGGCCCTCAGTCAAGCCTGCTAATCGAATACTGAAATCATCATCACACAAATTCCTGCGGCAACGATTTCGACAGCAATTGCATCCAATTCCATACCCACATCCACAACTTGAAGGACAACATGCCCAATAGGAGCAATTTCTGAAGTCTAAATCAAAATCGCGGGTATGGCACCCGCAATCCGTGTCTTTATGCTTTTCCAAAATAACACAACCTCCTTTCATTTTATTATTGGTATATGAAATTTTTTACATTAGTTTTGGTCTGGAACCTATAAAGATAGAAAGTAAATTCTTAAACCAATAGATTTTACTATTAGTGTTTTGGGTAATGAACGAATTTATGGATAGGGGAGGTCGAAGATTCGAGTTTATTACAGWATTAAATAAGGGGAAATTAGAGGAATTGAGATGAAAAATCTTAATCCCTCTTTTTTAAATTGTCTGATTTATGAAGAATTGCTACGAATGTTCCTTAAAGAGATTTCAAAGCATCTRCAAAAGCGGTCTGTTTCCAAGGCACTATGAAAACCCAATTCTATTTAATGATTATAAAAACAGATACAAAGCAAATTATAAATCTGATTTTGCGTTCCTAAATCTGTTTGGGGTTATGCCGGTATATTTTTTAAATACTGTTTGAAAATGACTTTGCGAGGAAAAAGCCAGATGTAATGCAATTTCAGCATTACTTTTGTTAGTAAACTGCAGTAAGCGCTGAGATTCTAAAATTTTTTCTTGCAAAATATATTGTGTTAAGGTAATACCGGTTTGCTTATGAAACTGACTACTCAAACGGGAGCGTGATATTCCGAATTCGGAAGCTATTTCTTCAATCTTGATATTGTTAAACAAATTTATGGAAACATAATTTGCACATTTTAAAAATAATTTAGAAGAGCTATTGCAATTATATTTCACCTGTTTTGTACGTTCGGCAAACTCTAATAACATTTGCTTGATTAATGGGTATATGGATGCAGCATTGCGAAGCATTTCCAACTTTTGAATATACAAATCAGATAAATGGAATGCAGTCTGGACGTTTAATCCCCCTTCGATTGAGGCCCGAGAAGCTACGGTAGCGCAAGAAATTCCCATGTTCTTAAGTTGGCGCAAGGTATCATTGGCCATTGTTCCGGCCTTTATTTTTGGAAAGGCACTGAATAATTCTTTTAAAGCGTCAGGCTGACCATTTTTTATATAGAACAATAGCATTTTTTCATTTTGATAGTTATCGATAAAAAGAGAACTGGATTCTTTTTCACCAGAAAAAAATAATGTATTCTGCATACTGCTATTCATAATATCATCTTGATGATTTTCTGATTTTGTTTCTACAAATACGTCTTCTACAAAAAGTGGATTCTTATTGATAGTGGAAGCAATAAAGGAAAGGAGCCATCCTATACGTTCGGCAGAAATAGAGGGGGCGCACTTCAGTTTACCAATATATTCTTCATGATATTTTTCTTTTACATTCAATAAAAATAAAAGGTTATCTAATTTATTTTTGTCATTCGTTAAAATGGAAGATGGACCTATCACAATTCGATAATCATCATCCAATGAAACATAACCATAAAATTGAAACAGATCGGTAGTAATGATAACGGCAATATGCTCAGACTGTAGCATGTTTTTCTCATAAAGCAGAAAAGGATCCGGATTCATGGGATATATCGAGTAGTAGTAGACTTGATTTTCTCTTTGGTAAAGTCTGACAGAAGCACTTGTGGATTTGGCAAGTGCTTTACTTAAATATCTTAATTCATTTAAATTCATGTTTATTACCCACTTTCTAAAGGGGCGTGCCTTTTATATAATTTTGAAAACAAATTTGAAATACAAGTATTACTTTATCGTATAAAATTTAATTATTCAAAAAATATATCGCGCGCATAAGGGATGGAG
>NZ_JBFUJC010000437.1:0-2218 GCF_056401595.1 Paenisporosarcina sp. P4_E4_2
GTGTATTTCCGCTGCATCAGTGTGTCTACCTTCTTCAAAAGCACGAATTAACTTTTGCATATCTTCGCCTACAATATGAGAAGCTACAGACACTACACCTGCACCTCCGATTGAAAGCAATGGCAATGTTAATCCATCATCCCCACTATAAACTGCGAAATCTGCCTGGCATTCTGAAATAATATCAGACATTTGCTCCAAATTCCCGCCAGCCTCTTTGATTGCTTGGATGTTTGAAATCTTACTTAATGCCAGAACCGTCTCTGGCAACATATTAACTACTGAACGACCCGGTATATTATAAAGAAGAACAGGCAATTTCGTTTCATTCGCGATCGTTTTAAAATGCTCATACATCCCTCGTTGATCCGGCTTATTGTAATACGGAGTAACGAGCATAATGCCATCCACTCCAGCTTCTTCAGCTATTTTGGTCAGTTCGATTGATGCTCTCGTGCTATTGCTACCAGTACCTGCATAGACTGGGATTCGTTTGTTAACTGATTCTACAGTAAAACGGATTAAGTCTGCTTTTTCTTGATTCGTTAATGTAGGAGATTCTCCCGTTGTTCCACAGACCACAATCGAGTCTGTGCCAGTTGCGATTAAATGTTCGATAAGTTTTGCGACCATTTCAAAATGTATGGAGCCATCTGGTAAGAATGGTGTGACCATCGCAGTAGATACGCGACCGATATTCATTAGAATCTCCCCTTTTAAATAATTCCGTCTTCAATCATTGCTTCAGCTATTTGGATTGAGTTCAATGCTGCACCTTTTAATAAATTATCTGCAACAATCCACATGTGGAACCCTTTGTCATTTGACAGATCTTTTCGTATGCGACCAACGAAAACTGCATCTTGACCTTCTGCAAATAWAGGCATAGGATAATGTTGTTTCGCAGGATTATCAAGTACTTCAATTCCCTTTGCCGCTTCTAAAATGGACCTTATTTCAGCAACGCTTACGCCCTCTTTATCGACTTCAATAAAAACAGACTCAGAGTGGCCAGATACAACTGGCAAACGTACACATGTAGCTGCAACCGATAAATCCGGAGCATGCATGATTTTCTTCGTTTCATTAATCATTTTCATTTCTTCCAGCGTAAAGCCATTATCATCAAATGTATCAATTTGAGGAATAGCATTGAACGCGATTGGATAATGTGTCTCAGCACTTTTAACTGGCAATACTTGAGCCACTGCATTTTTAGTTTCCCCAAATGTAGCACTTTGGGCTTCGAGCTCATTAATTGCAACAGCTCCAGCACCTGAAACAGCTTGATACGTGGAGACGATCACATTATTCAAACCAAACGCTTCTTTAATTGGTTGCAATGCACAAACCATTTGAATCGTCGAACAGTTTGGGTTGGCTATGATGCCATTGTGCAATTTAAGATCTTGACGATTCACTTCAGGCACGACGAGTGGAATATCTTTATCCATTCGGAATGCACTTGTGTTGTCGATAACGACTGCCCCACGTTTAGCCGCTTCTGGCGCAAGGACTTTCGAAACTGAGCCTCCTGCGCTGAATAATGCAATATCAACACCCTCGAATGCCTCAGGTGTCGCTTCTTCAATCGTATAAGATTTCCCTTTGAATTCAATGTTTTTTCCGGCTGAACGTTTTGAAGCCAGGAACTTTATATGTTGAATCGGAAAATTTCGTTTTACGAGTTGTTCCATCATTTTCTCTCCAACTGCACCGGTTGCACCGACAACAGCTACTGTGTAGCTTTTAGCCATGACACTCACTCCCTCTAGCCAACTAATTGGTCATAATGACGGTATTGTATCATAAACTTGCGTGATTGTGCATGAAAATTAATCCGATTGCCCGTGTTGGATTAGTAAGGGTTGAAGTTGTTGATGTTCTAGAGCTTTGACAATCGTTGGTAGAATCTGATTGAAATCGGAGATGAGGGAGTTTGGTTTTTTATATGGATCATCCTGACCGAATGGAATGAAGTAAATGTGTTTGGCATTTATTAATCTCATGACGTTTACGCCATTTAATCCAAGTGCATCATTAGTTGAAATGCCAAGGACGACAGGTCGACCGATTCGCATGGTTGCTTTGGCAGCCATCAAAACAGGTGAATCCGTTATTRCATTAGCTAAGCGACTGATTGAATTGCCCGTTATTGGTGCAATGACCATGCAATCAAGTGGCGCTTTTGGTCCGAGTGGTTCCGCATCGGCAATAG
>NZ_JBFUJC010000438.1:0-2196 GCF_056401595.1 Paenisporosarcina sp. P4_E4_2
GCGCTCCCAATAGCCAGAGTATTGCTGATTTCTGTATTCGTGACATTTATAGGTGAAGCCTTGATTGAATGGTGCCGAAATTTAAATCTGAATACATTTGTTCCCATCATTTCGATAAGTTGTCATGTGTTGATTCTCACCTATTGGTTGCCTCTCATTCAGCAAATGTTTAACACGCTGAYGCGGCTATTGATCGAATAATATAGGTGTAAAAGAGGTGAGAAGGTTCATGCTTGAACCCTTGTATGCCTATTTTTTTGGTGTAACCCGATACTTTATCGTACTGCTGATCGCTATTGTTTTTGCGATGATCATCGATATTTTATTTCCTGCAGCCAAACGATGGACAAGGTTATCCCTGTTTTGTATTGCTGTCCTGTATACATTGACTCCTGCCATTGATGCGATGCATATTATGCAGCAATTTGCACGACAGATGGTGACGGTTTTTATGAGTGTCTACCCCGTGTTGACAGCGGGCTTGTTGATGAATAGTGGAACGATGGCATTTTCAATTTGGAACCCTGCCCTCTATGTATTTATTCAATTTACAGTGGTGCTGACCGAAAGAATCCTTATTCCATTACTTATGACCACCATATTGCTGGACTTCATTAGTCGCTTTCATCCGGCTACCCCTTTTTCAAAACTGACAGATATTATTCGCACTTCTTTACTAAGTATCGTTTCAGCAGTAGTCGTCATTTATAGTTTTTTCATTTCGGTGCAAGGGTTTATTTCTTGGAATATCTCAAGTGCTGTTACGGAGCCCATCAAAAAAATCATTCAGCAAAACATCCCGTTTGTTGGTTCTTTTTTTTCTGAGAGTCTTAGTACATTTACCCGATTTTCTTCTTCAATCACTTCGATTACTGGCGGTGGCATTGCCATCACAATCCTACTGGTTGTGTTGATCCCTACTTTGAAAACCATCAGTATCGCGTTTTGCTATCGAGTAGTGGCTGCCATTATTGAACCATTCGGACCAGAGGATCTGGCCAGTTTTCTTGATGATATCGGAAAGTCGATTTTCGTTTTAAGTATCTTGTCATTTCTTATTGCCTTTGCGTTTTTCTATACAGCCATTTTCATTGTGATATTAGTAAAATTCTCCATGATGATGAGGGGTTAATGATGGCTGAATGGTTAAAGGGATTAATGTTCATTATTCTGCTGAGTGAAGTTCTTCAGGCTATCTTCCAGAAGTCTGATTCAAATGAAAAGATAGAAGAATATACGAAGCTGGGACTTGCCATGTACATGTTATTGTTTATCTCTTCTTTTTTCTATGAATAGTTGAGGAATGCTTGTCATATAGTTTATCAAATGCCTGTCTCACTTAAGAGAGGAGCGTGATTCCATCCATTAAAACGAATCGAATGAAAAGCGGGATCCTGCTCGCGAGTCTCTTGGTATTCATGGTGTTTTTCTTACTGAATGAATCCATTTTCACCAAGCAACCTAACACATCCAGTCAGTCACAAGATGCAGTAACGCTGGAACACTCATTGAAAACGGCATTGGAAAAAATGGCTGGGGTAGGTGAAGTCGAATTATTTTTTTACACAGGCATGAACGAGCCTCAACAAACAGTTACGGAAAAACCTAGCTTTGCCTTGTTTGATCAGACAACCAATGAGCAAAAAACTATTCAATCAGTATTGGTAGTAGCCACTGGAGCAGATCAAGCAAAAACCAGAATTATGTTAAAAGAATACTTAGCAGCAGTATTATTACTGCCAGAACATCGAATTGTCGTCGTCCCGATGGATGAGAAAGGGGTTTCTAAATGAAAGTCAAAAAACGTACAGTATGGATGCTAACTCTATTAAGTTTGGTAGCAGTAATTTCGGTGTATTACGTGAACGAACCTAACAATATGCCCTTTGATGGTTTAGCTATTTTCTCAGATGAAGACCTTGATCAAATGAAGGTCGAAGACACAACTGAAGATGAATCAGTTACACCAGTATATGCTCAAAGTGCGTTATTTGAAGAAATGAGAATGGAATTACTAAACGAACGCAGTGAGTTGAAAACACAATTAACAACACAAATTGCGTCAAACGAAATGTCGGCTGATGAAGTAAATGAAGCTTACTCAACTATTAACGATTTAACAGTACGCGAATCAACGGAAGCAATGCTTGAAATGCTCATTCGTTCACTAGGTTACTCTGATGCCTATGTACAGAC
>NZ_JBFUJC010000439.1:0-2195 GCF_056401595.1 Paenisporosarcina sp. P4_E4_2
CACCGATACGAAGCTAATTTTTAACATCTTACATGTTTTCGTTTAAAACCCAGCCTCCCTTTATCAATTTCTTTTTGAATACTTTCGTAAGCGTTTAGGATACTGCTTTTTTTCTTGTCCCGTTTGACTTCTACTGTACCTACTGCCTTTGCGGTCTCGACTGCCTTTTCATGGTGAGGCAAATATGAAGTCCCCACAGTGTATAGAAAATTATTCATAGCTGATTTCGTTCGTTCTGGGGAATCGTGAATCTTATTTTTTACAAGATCAAGCATATTTGAAATCTTACTTTCGGAAAATTCATTGTCTATGCGATTACCTAAAAGCCAGCAGTAGCAACTCCAGCCCGCTGACATTCTCAGCTCTTGACCGCTTGCAATCCATTTATCAGCAACGTCTTGTGCAATATCAGACTCTGATAAAGTTACTGCAACCACATAATCGGACAGCATATAAAAATATGCTGCATCCATCCACCGATCAAAATCCGACTCAGTCATGGCTTTTGGATCTGCAATAATGCCTGCAAAGTACATTGCATCGTAGTTACCTGTGGAATAAAGCTCGTCAGCTAAATGTTGATTTATTCTTATCTTCTTTGCAATTGGTTTCATAGCGCCTGTAGCTACGCCAAAAAGAGGCTCGTGCGCACCATTAGATAAGTATATTTTTTTCGTTCGTTCCTTACCGAGGGCTTCAAGCTCCTGCATAACTGTTTTGAAATCCATAGTTTTGCACATCCTTCCTTATTAATAATTTCATTGTAACAACTATTTACTGAAATATTAAATCATATAAAAATAAGGTCAACCTTTAAAAACTGGTTGACCTTATAATACGAAAGAACATTTTAGTTTAAGTACAATACTTCACAATCTTGCATCCTTGGATAAATTACTATTACTAAATGTTTGATATGTAAAAAAAGGGAACCCTGCTAACCAGGAGGTTCCCTTTTTTATTAGTAAGATAAAAATACAAAATATCGTTTTTAAAAAAACAGGCTGAGGTTTGGGTTCAGCTTTTTTCAACCGACAACTGTTACATTACCTTTAGGAGTGCATTGAATGAATATTGTTGGTAACCAGTACCTATAACTAAAAATGTTGTTGCACCAAAAGGCAAAATCACAAAAACCTCCAGAATTAATAATAGCTCCTAGACAACCTAACCACTATAAACACTATCACATGTTCCAGCTGCTGGTTCATAATAACAATGATTTTTAAATTGACCAGCATAAGGTTGACCGTACCATGTTGGAGGGCATGGTGCATATGGATTAAAATACCATAGAGCATATTTCCCTGGATGGTCTCTCCAATAATCTAAATTCTTTTTTGCTAATCTTTTTTCAACAGATCTCGCTCTTTCATAAAATAAATTACCTTTTTGAACCGCTTCAAAAGAATAATTTCCTCCTTGTACTTGAAAAATGACATCTGAAATTGTTCTTAAATCTCTAAAGTCTAAACAATCGGCTTTAAGACGATTAACAATTACATTTCCAACATATAACATTCCTTGCTGTCCTTCACCTTCGGCTTCTGCCCTCATCATCCTTGCCATTAAGTCAATGTCTGAACTTTTGTATTTTACTCTTGGCATTTATTCACCCCAACAATATAGTATGAAAAAAAGCCTACATTGTGTCATTGTAAACTTAGTTTTAATGCTTACAGTTTCTAAGTATTATGAAAACTTAGACAAACCTTTTTTCACAACGTATGTCAAATAGCCATTCAGCTTGGCGGATTTTCCCATCATAAATACGATGAAATTCGATATATTCAATTCTTCTGGCAATGCCGGTTTAGTTTTCCTCTTTAATGCAGGAAGGAGGCAAAAAAGGGTATGTTCAGAAATCACTTTGAACATACCCTTTTTGATAATTTGTCATTTTATTTGATGAATATCGCTTTATGCAAATCTATTCTTCCAGCAGTTTAATTTCTACCAGTAACCTTTTTAGCATGACTGCTGTCTCTGCCCTTGTTGCAGATTCTTTTGGTTGCAATTCATTTGCCTTGTTTCCTTGAATTACGCCAAGTTGTATAGCTAATGCTACGTCTGCTCTGGACCATGCACTGATAGATTTACGATCTATATATTTTGCCAATACTTGATCCACATCCACTGTTGGTGCTTGTTTCTCTATGATTTTGTATGTACGACCCATTAATGCAGCCATTTGT
>NZ_JBFUJC010000440.1:0-2187 GCF_056401595.1 Paenisporosarcina sp. P4_E4_2
ACTACTTTTTCATCAATTAACGCTAAATCTATTTGAAACTGTTCAGGTAATATATGATTTAAAAAATATACGTGATTTTCAAAGCTGTGAATTTCTTTCTGACCAATAGCCTGTTCCTTACTATCTCGCCACATATCCACTGTTTGTTCAGCATATTTGGCGTTGTACTGAATAATTATCAATTTATGATGGTTCATTACAAAATCTCCTTCAGTTTTGTTAACTGCTCTATATGTTGTTTTATGTTAGTAAGTTGGATTAGAAAAAGAGCTGACTATGCAGCTCACTGATTTAAATTGATTATTTAACGAGTGGAGATATCTGTTTTTCCCATTCGGTAGGCCCTTCGTTAGTTTCAATAAATTTTCTCCAATATTCTCCACTTTGTTTATCAAAAATAATAATATTGCTGTCGTTTGGTGAAATTAATTCATATCTATTTTGCTCTTCATCCTTAGTTGTTCCATTGGTTGAAGTATCTCTTATTGCTCCTGAAATTTGAAATGATGAATAAAGAATGGAAATGCTTAAAACTACAATTGCCCCTGTTAAAGCTAATCTCGTCGTTTTCTCGTTCAATATGTAACCCCCATTAATTGTTAAACTTTAGTAACCTAATTTTGGTTTTACATGAACATTCTACATAGTTGATTAGTTATCCTGTTTTTTATATTCTTCAACTAATCAAGCTCCACACAATGGCTATTATTTCGTTTTCATATAAATAAAAAATGACCAACAAATCAATTTATAATTTGTTGGTGATCTTTATTACATATTTATTGTTTGAGATGAATGGTTTCATTGGTCAGCGATGTTTCTAATTTGTTAATTAAAAATTCCTTTTGACTCACTCACTCATTAAAGGATGGTCATCCGCATCATATGATTTGTCTTTCCACCGCATATCATTGTCTTCTTGGAATACCTCTTCGAAGAATTGACTTGCTGATTGAGCAAGCAACTTATAGTATTGTTCGAACAACAGTGCCGCATGATGACCATTCCATATTTCCGGAAGCAACTCTTTTGGAAGTCCAGGATCTGCGAAGAGAAATTTTCGGTATTCATGAACAAGCTTCGTGCGTTCCACAAAACATTCGGCATCCGACATCTGGCCTTTGCTCATCATGCTTTGATGTACGATGAACTGTTTGCTGTAGGTCGAAATGAATTCCTGATATTTCATTTCTATCTCTTGAAGGGGCCAGCTTTTTTCGACAAGTGATCGATCTGCTTGCGGTCCTTTATATGAGGACACGAAGAAATCTGCATAATCTTGAATCTCATACTTTTCAATTAGAAGACTCACTTCTTTTTCAAGATTGTTCGGTGAAATCCAGCAACCGTTTGAAAAGCTGCCAAACCCGCTCCATAACAGTTCTTTACGAAGTTCATCGCGAATCTGTCTCTTTTCTTCAGGAATCGTATACATCAGCATACGCCATTTTCCATCCCACTCGTCTGGTGTTAATTTGAATATGCGGACTGCCGCTTCTTCCATTCGGGCTTCACCACGTGGGGTCAAGAAATAATAACTCTTATTGCCTTTTTTTTCAGACTCAATCCATCCTTGCTTCATCATTCTGGAAACCGCTACGCGCACGGATTGTTCATTATGTCCAAATTCTTTTAAAAGGCGAATTAAACTACCAATCCATATTTTGTTTCCGTAATGCCGGATGWAATCACCATAAATTGTAAAAATCATGGATTGTGTGTTTGCCAATTCATTTCACTCTTTCTTTTTTGCTATTCAACATATATCAAGATTTATTCCATTTTTCATTATATCGTTATATTACAAAAATGAACATTAAATCCCAGTGAATATTGGACGACGTTTTTCACTAAATGCGTTTAATGCTTCGATACGATCAGTAGTCGGAATCACCAACTCATAAGCTTTCGACTCAATAGCTAATCCTGTCTGCAAGTCTGTATTCATTCCAGTTGAAATAGCGTACTTTGCCTGTTTAATCGCAACAGGACCATTTTTCATCATATTTAAAGCAAACTGCTCGCAAGTTTCTAGCAACTGTTTTTTCTCTACGACTTTTAATACGATGCCAAGTTCGACACCTTCCTCAGCTGTGAACTTTCTAGCCGTGAAAATCAGTTCTTTTGCTTTCATTTCTCCTACTAGTCTTGGAAGTCGTTGAGTACCCCCTGCACCTGGGATGATGG
>NZ_JBFUJC010000441.1:0-2180 GCF_056401595.1 Paenisporosarcina sp. P4_E4_2
GTATTTGCACCACACAATGATGATGAGGTATTAGGCGTTGGCGGCACGATTGCGAAGTATGCAGCGCAAGGTCATGAAGTGTTTATTTGTGAGGTAACTAAAAGTAATACAGATGAAGAGATCGAAGAAGAACGTTCAGAAGCATTAGCTGCGCATCAACTATTAGGGGTTAAGGAAACGATCTTTTTAGATTTTCCCATTGTGACTTTAAGAGAAACTCCTTTAGTGAAAATCAATGCTGAATTTCTAAAAGTTGTGGAAGATATTCGACCAAACATTGCATTTATTCCTCATAAAGGTGATATGCATATGGACCATACTGTTGTCTCTCACAGTGCAATGGTGGCATTAAGACCAATTAATGGCATTAAGGTGGAGAATATTTATGCATATGAAACCCTTTCAGAAACAGAATGGAATCTTCCCACAGTAGACAATGCCTATATGCCAAATGTATGGAGTGATATCTCGAAATTCATCGAATTAAAGAAAGAAGCAATGAACTGTTATCAATCACAACTAAAACAACCGCCTCATCCTCGAACACTTGAAATCATTGAAGCATTGGCAAAGCTAAGAGGTTCAACAGTTGGTGTACCATTTGCGGAAAGTTTTATGTTAGTTAGAAGATTAATTTAGTTTTTTTTCTTAAACGGCTAAACCAGCGGATCGTTTCAGAAAATCTGCTGAGGCTGGAGTTATTAGTATCACTTGGTTGCGTGATGAAAATCAAAATCCACTTTGCGGTCATGCATATTTACATGATGGAAATAGCGTCTCAATGATTCATTCTGCATCACATCGTGTGGGAAAAGATTCTTCTCAACGTAATCGAATCGGAAGAGCCAATCGGTTATTACATTTGGAAAACATCTTATAAAGATCCACATAAAGAGCAAGAACAGAACATTAATGAGTTTAAAAGAAGCTTTGGTGGACAAGAAGTTGACGAGATAAAAGTACTTAATGCTCATAGTTTAAAAGGGAAAGTATTCCTTCTATATGCGCGCTGGAAATGGAGAAATAGGCTTGAATATTTACGGGCAATAAAATCCACTTAATAGTGTGTAACACTTTTTTACATTTTATTTAGATTGTCATATTTTAACTAATGAAGTCTTGAAAATGGGGAATATAACTTAACTCTTGAAGGTGGATAAATTTGTTAAGAAGAATAACTGAATGTAGAATTAGGATGCAAAAAGAAAGACCAGACCAATGCAGTGATCTGTATTAATTGCTGATTTAAAGATTGTAGAAATATACACTTCAGTGACATATTCATTAGATGCAAACAAAAGAGTTCTCAAAAGGAGCGATAAAAAAGTTGAGAAAATATAAGATGTATATCATGAATGGTAAATGTTAAAAATACAATTATTCACATAAAATACTTGTAAAATTAATTCTGTCTCACTGTTACAAGTATACTTGGCTCGTGAGACGTAGCTTCCTATAATTTATATTATGTCAACTAAAATTAATTTCAAATTAAAGGAGTTCTCATTTTTCCCTGGGACTCCTCTTTTCAACATGCAATTCGATAAATTGCACACTATATTCAATTACGTCATTCATGAATACGTTATGATTCTTTGCGTACTCTTTTACATCGCTTATTAATTGATGATCATACGTTGTTTTATACTGAATCCGATCTAGTGGTTGATAAGTTTTGTCCAAAGTGATTTTGTCTTGTACCAGAACGTTTTTCAAACCATTTTCAATTAAATGATTCACATTTGTATTATGCTTTAACGCTAGTTGCTTTAACGCGTCTAAAACTGATTTACTGATATTTGTTCTGAATGAAACTCTATTCGTATTTGGCGTGTGAATGATTTTCCCATCGACAATTTTCCACATTGGAATCTTTCTATTGTCACCAACTACATATGGATTATCTGTATGCTGTGTCATATAGACTCGTTTATATATATGAAAGTTTTCAGAATTTGCATATTTGTAAAGTCTGTCAGAAAGTATTTGAAGACTGGTTTTCCCTCGTACCCAAATACGGTAAATCGTATGATTTTTTTGACTGGTGATAGTACTTATATCCGATTTTAAGCTCCAGGATTGAAATACCGCTAATAATCCTTCTGCAAAGGCTAAACTACCGGTTGTAACGTTCACTTGATATCCTTCATGACCTACCCAGCCATCGCCATCAATAACGC
>NZ_JBFUJC010000442.1:0-2177 GCF_056401595.1 Paenisporosarcina sp. P4_E4_2
CCCCTTTAGATAACCATATCCAAAGGGATATAACGGTACATCTTTTTTATAAACGGTACGACTTTATTTCAAAGCTACACCAAGGGGAGAAACTGGAGCACCTCATAAAGGATTTTGTACGAAACAATATTTGAAAGGAAATCGCACTACTCCCCTTCAATGCTAACTTCCAAAAAATTTAATAAAAAAACTGAAGACAAACTCAAAAAATGCGAGTTTGTCTTCAGTCTGAGCCTATTTATCAGGATGGGCTTTACTTTATACCCATGATATTTCTACTGGGAGTATATGTGTAAAATCTGTACTCAATTGCTTTTCATCATCATTCAGTAACAAGTGGATGGATCCATGATCGGCAGATGTCCGTATCAAACGGCCAATTCCTTGTTGAAGGCGTAACAACATAAACGGCAATTCGACTTCTGCAAAAGGATCATTAGAAAATTTTCGTTTCGCATCGAACAAAGGATCATGCGGAGGGAAAGGTAAATCAAATATAATCACGCGTGTTAAAGCTTCTGCAGGCAAATCAAGCCCTTCCCATAAATGGTATGAACATAATGTAGCGATATGCCCAGCTTGGAAATCACGCACAATGGATGATAATTCACGTTCTCCWTCAAAAACCATACCCATTCTTTCTTCAACTGAAAGGGAATTTTCAAAATTCACCATATCACTCTTCGACTTGAACAATAACAAGGTGGGCTCTTTAGATTGCAAGAGTAGTTCTCGTGCTTTCTTTGCTTTCGTTTCACTATCGACAGAATGACCAAATATCTGCATTACTTGGTCGTAATCAAATGGAGATGGAACACTAAACGAATGGTACTGATCGATACCTAAAGCATCTGAAATATAGGTGAAGTCTTTATTAACCGATAAAGTGGCTGAAGAGAAAACAACAGGCAATTTATTTGTGAATAATTTTTCATTTAAAATATCTGTTACGAGACGTGGCATGATGACTAATGTCTCAATACCATCTTTTTCTTCCAACCAATCGACCGCATCTCCATTTTGAACAAATAATTGGAGTGAAAATACATATTGTTCCAAGTATTCTTCTACCATACGAAGATCATATTCATCAATCGTATAAAGCTCTGATTCAAATACAAATTCTTCTAAAATTTGTTCTACTAATTTCACAAGCTGTTGGCCTAGCTGAAGAACGCGGTCTGTTTTATCTATATGGAGACGTTCTCCTTCTTCACCATGTGCATGAGTCAGCAATTCTTTGAAGAAATCATCATGTAAGTCCTGCAATCTTTCTAGCAATTGCAATGTCTTTTCACGTACGCCATCCTGTGCGACACGGTCAATCAATGACACAAGCGTTTGGCTCTGTACTTCATAAGTCAATGCACGTTGAGCAGCGAATTCCAATAAATGACCTTCATCCAGTACAATCATCGAAACGTCAGGAAGTAAAGGCATTTGTCCTTCACGCACACGCGATTCTTTTGTCCAAATGTGTTCCATTAAAAAATCATGCGAACAAATGATCAAATCTCCAGCTTCACGGTAATTTTGTCGATGAATCGTTTGACCGCAACGGTTGCGGATATCACAAACGGCACATTGCTGAATCGGATGATAATTTACTTTTTGCCAATCCTCGTCACTGACATCCGGAAAAGCACTGCGCTCTCCGTATGGGTAAACCGATTGGAGCGACTGATGACCGTACACAAAATCAGGAATTCCATCTTCAATTTGTTCCAGGAATTCTTCATCATTCGTTTTTTGTTCGTGCTCAAGTCTCTTTAAACATAAATATTGGTCACGTGATTTCGCCAGACGGACATCAATGTTCCATCCTAGTGAATCTTGTAATTTTTGAATATCTCCTTCTTTTTTAACGAGCTGATCAATTAACGTCTCATCAGCACACGAAATCAAAGCAGGTTTTCCTGTGTATCGCGCATAGGAAATTGCCGGAAGTAAATAAGCAATCGTCTTCCCTGTTCCTACGCCAGCTTCGGCAAACAAAACATTTTTATTTTTCAAAGATTTTTCAATCTGATAGGCCATATAAATCTGCTCATCACGACATTCGAATCCTTTTTCAGGAAGTTCATCATAAAGAACGTCTCCCATCCAATCACCTAGTGATTCAAAAAAAGAGCGGTCTTTCGTTAGTGCAAATGGTAATGTTTGCTTCATAGTGATCC
>NZ_JBFUJC010000443.1:0-2176 GCF_056401595.1 Paenisporosarcina sp. P4_E4_2
TTTGTAGATACAGCTATAGACCTTGCAGATTTAAGAGCTAACTCATTTGATATGGAGGGCTTTGATCGTGTTGCGATTTATCTACCTACAAAAGTAGAAAATCAATTAGATCGAGTGTTTTATCAATCTATTAAGAAAACCGGAATGTCGTTTTCCATAGATTCATTATCTTTCTTTCCATTTCTTGCTTATCTATTTGGAGTACTAGGTTCAGTCTGGTTTGTTTTCATGTGTATGTATTCATGTGGAATCATGATTGAGGACTTCCAACATACATCTTTAATTAAGGGATATCCAATCACGTTTGATAAGTATGTAATAGCTAAATGTATCTCATTAATGCTCATAGTAGGAATATTTCTTCTAGAGTTATTTGTTTGCAGTCTACCGTTAATTTATTTTAAGGGATTTGGTAACCCTTCCTTCCCGATTGCTATCTTTGATGGTATTTTTGAAGTTTATCCAATATACCAATACCTAGGTATATCTATACTTTATATGATTTTGATTTCCATTTTTACAATACTATTATCAATAATATTAAATGTTTTATTGAAGAATATGTATTTGACGCTTTTTGTGCAATTATTATTGTATATTTTCCCTATATTATTTCCAAACATGATGAACCTTGTACCGTTTAATCCATTTAATTATTTGAATTTTCCGGGTATTTTGAATGGACAGTCTCTTGTCCTGGCAAACCCAGTCGTCCTAAATAGCACACATGTTCTTATCTATATCGGGATTAGTATTGCCATAATGGTAGTCGCTGTAAAGTACTTCTTGACTACTGGGAAACTTAAAAAGATATAGGGGAGTGAGGAATGTTGGCGTATTTCAAGTTCGAATTTTTTCAATTTATTAGCAATAAGAAAAATATTGCAATTTATGTCATTTTACTTTTTTTCTCATGTTATTATGCACTAATAATTGCTCCAACATATAACCCTATTGAAAAAGTAGATGAAAGTGAAATTGAAGCACGGTATCTAACAAGGGAGGAATTTCTAAATAATGTTGAGATTAGTGCAGGAACACATTTCTTAACTTTTTTTGCTGTAGAAATTTACCCAGAATGGAATGAATATGATAAGGGACGATTAGAAGCTATAAAACATCACAATCTGAAAGAGTATGCTGAGGCTACTTCTAAGTGGTATGAGTACGCTGATAAGATGATTTTTTACAGGGGAATGGGTGTCCTATTTTATAATCCGGGGTATTACACATTTGGAAATAATTATGCACCGATGGACGGACACTATGCCTATTTATATTCTGCAAGTCGATACGAAGGATATACAGAAGGGAAATCGAGTTTATCTGTAAATATTTTCGAAGAAAGGACAGCCTTACAAACATTGCAACGTCTGTTACACTCTAACCTTCCGCTAATTCTCATTGTTAGCTGTATATTCTTCACGGTGGATATCGTGTTGAAGGATCGCCGGAATCCAACACTTTTACAAGGTTTACCACTTTCAATTTGGAGAAAGTTGCTTGTAAAAGGAGGAGTTGCCTTACTAGGTACCATCCTATCAATTATTCCACTCTCTGTTGGTTTATTGATAATTGGTGGGCGAAATGGATTTGGAGATTTTGATTTACCTGTTCCGATATATTCTGCTGATGAAAAATTATTTTCAAATATAATGCTATGGGAATATCTAATACAAAACATGCTCTTTATGGTTTTCTGGTTTTTATTCATCATTTCATTACTACTTCTTGTGAGTGTAATGTTAAAAAATGAGTTTGCAAATTTATTGGTAGGTAGTGTGTTTGTTATTGCTGAATTTATCTATTTTGATAGAGGGAATGGGACGGTCTGGAATATTCAGTGGACTCCAACGAGCTATGTTCAAGTTGGGCAAATTATCTCGGGGTATCGGAACTATCTTTATAATTCCAAAGCACTCACATTTGAAGGCGGACTCTCCGTATTAGGATTGTGTACGTGTATTTTTCTGTTATCGACTTTCTTGATTAGTAATCAAAGAAAGTTTAGGCTACTTTAGTTTGATAGAGATGGAGTGAAGATATGATTGAATTAAAAAATATTGGTGTTCACTTTTCAAGTAGAGTCATTTTAAAAGATGTTTCGGTGATTTTCAATCCGGGAGAAATTATTGGTTTGGTGGCTCCGAATGGGACTGGAAAGTCAACACTTATG
>NZ_JBFUJC010000444.1:0-2159 GCF_056401595.1 Paenisporosarcina sp. P4_E4_2
GATCCAAGAAGAAACGATCATGCGAAATTGTGATAACAACACCTGGGAATTGTTCGATGAAATCTTCCAACACTGACAATGTTTGAATGTCCAGGTCATTTGTTGGCTCATCCAATAGCAAGACATTTGGTTGTTCCATAAGAAGTTTTAGCAAATGAAGTCTTTTGCGTTCTCCGCCAGACAATTTCCCAATTGGCGTTCCATGGACTTTTAGTGGGAACAAGAATCGTTCAAGCATTTGGGCAGCTGAATGTCTTACTCCATCCGATCCTTCAATATCATTTGAAGACTCTCGAACATATTCAATCATACGAGTGTTCGGATTCATTGGTGGGATGGTTTGCTCGAAATGAGCGATTTTGACCGTTTGCCCGATACTCAATTCACCACTGTCTGGCTCTATTTTTTCTGCCAGCATATTGATTAATGTACTTTTCCCGGCACCATTTGGTCCAACAATACCAATTCGATCTCCTGGCTGCAGTAAAAACGAAAAATCTTTGATGATTTGTTTTCCTGCATATGCTTTTGATAAATCAATGCCTTCAAGCACTTTTTTACCTAATCGCGTCGTTGCCAGTTTCATGTCTAGAGATGTATTGTCATTGTTACGGTCCATTTGGTCGTCCAATTGCTCAAAGCGCTGAATACGCGCTTTTTGTTTTGTTGTTCTCGCTTTGGCACCGCGTCGGATCCATTTCAGTTCAGAGCGGAATCGGTTCTGCAATTTCAATTGAGAAGATGCTGCCATTTCTTCACGAATGGCTTTCGCTTCCAAATAATCTCCATAATTTCCACGGTGAGTGTACATGGTTTGGTCAGCAATTTCATAGATATGAGTAGATACGCCATCCAGGAAATATCTATCATGGGTTACGAATATAATAGCACTGGACAAACGTGCCAAGCTTTCTTGTAACCATTCTGATGATTGAACATCCAAATGGTTGGTAGGCTCGTCCAATAATATTAAGTCTGCAGGTTCTATTAATACTTTAGCTAACGCAACACGTTTCAATTGTCCACCCGAAAGTTCATTTACTTTTTGGTCGAACATATCAATTCCAAGTTTCGATAAGGCTGTTTTAGCGACTGCATTGATATCCCAAGCATTATATTGGTCCATTTCCTGCTGTATTTTCATGTAGGCGTCCTGATTTTCGACAGATGACGAATCTTCAGTTAATTTTTCAAGAGCATCTTCGTACTTTCTATTAATCTGTAATACAGGTGCATCTCCACTGAACACCGCTTGTAATACCGTTAAATCCTCTGCGAATTGAGGGTCCTGTTCTAAAAACGATATACGGTATTGGTTCGGATGGTCCATTGAGAGTTGATCTGCCTCTATCTGATTGGCAAGAATGGAAAGAAACGTTGATTTACCTGTTCCATTAACACCAATCAGTCCAGCACGTTCGCCAGCGTATATTGTAAAATCGATGTTTTCAAATAACGTTTTTTCTCCAACTGTTTTTGTTAAGTTTGATACGATTAAATGGCTCATTTTTCTTCACTCGTTTCTATTTTCAGTTGGTCGATAAATGCCAACATAAATTCATGACGCTGCAACGCTAATTTTTTTCCTGTTTCGGTTACCATTAAATCTTTCAGTAAAAGCAATTTCTCGTAAAAATGTGTGACGGATGCTGTTTCTTTATTGCGATATTCCGATTCAGACATGTTCATTCTTGCCGTTTCAGACCAATCGTACAACTTTCTACCCTTAGCTCCGCCATATGCAAACGTTCTGGCGATTCCTACCGCACCGATTGCATCCAGACGATCTGCATCACGGACAATCTTGGCTTCAATTGTTTTGGCTTCTTTTTCGTGTCCACCACTGAAGGAAACAGATTCAATAATCTCAACTATTTGTTGTCGATCACTCAATGGCAAGTCTAGTTCGTCCAAAATGGCATTTTCTTTCGCCTTGCCTTCTATGCCACTATATTTAACGTCACTGACATCATGAAGAAGTACAGCTAGTTCTATTAAATCTGTACGAACGGTCCCTTCTTCCTGACTGATGATTCGGGCGTTTTTTCTCACACGTTCAATATGTTGAAAATCATGACTTGCGTCAAATTGATTGTATATATCTTTTACTAGTCGTTCACATTTTTCAATCGCATTCAATTTGATCTTCCTTCCTTAAC
>NZ_JBFUJC010000445.1:0-2135 GCF_056401595.1 Paenisporosarcina sp. P4_E4_2
GTACGATGAGGACCGCACCTATGAGCAGGAACGTTTCCTTAAAGATGAAGTTCAGGTGATGGTGGCGACAAATGCCTTTGGAATGGGTATTGACAAATCAAATATACGCTATGTTATCCATTACCAACTGCCGAAAAATATGGAGAGTTATTACCAGGAGGCAGGACGTGCAGGTCGTGATGGATTGCCGAGTGCGTGTGTTGTACTCTATGCCTCACAAGATGTTCAGACCCAACGATTCCTGATTGATCAAGCACAAGACCCAAGTCGTATACCCGGCGAACTCATCAAGTTGCAGGGAATGGTTGACTACTGTCATACAGAAAATTGTCTGCAGCAATTCATCATTCACTATTTTGGTGACACCGATGCAGGCGTTTGCGGACATTGTAGCAATTGCACCGACCAACGGGAAAGTCAGGATGTTACACAAGATGTCCAAATGGTCCTTTCATGCGTCATTCGAATGGGACAGAAATTCGGAAAAATGCTGACAGCCCAAGTACTGACGGGATCCAGAAACAAAAAGGTAATTGAATTTGGATTTGAGAGACTGACAACGTACGGTATATTAAAGCATTACAGTGCGAAAGATGTAGCGAACTTGATGGAGTTCATGATTTCACAGGACTTACTCGCAGTCGAACATGGATCATTTCCAACAATATATGTTACCGAGAAAAGTAAAGAAGTACTGAAAGGGAATCAAAAAGTTCTTCGCAAAGGGGCGATTGTTACCCAACAAGTTACTGACAATGATCCGTTATTTGAAGAACTACGCATCGTGAGAAAGCGATTGGCTGACGAATCAAATGTTCCGCCATTTGTCATCTTCTCGGATAAAACATTGAAAGACATGTGTGCCAAACGTCCGAAAAACGAGGAAGAGTTTCTTGAAGTCAGTGGTGTAGGTGCCAATAAACTTGAGAAATATGGAGTAGCATTTTTAAATGCCATCAATCAATGAGAACTAGGATTTCAGATCATTTCAGATTTTTCGTCCACTTCTTTTTCATAACTGCACTAGCTTTTATGGGAATCCTCTTTGTTGATATGGACAATCTTCAGCGATATGTTCATTTCGATGACATGAAGATGGCAAGCGCCATTATTCGTAGCATCATTAGTTGGATTCATTTGTGGATGGCTTTCCGGTTATTTAAAAGGTTCAAGGACACTCCGACGTGGTTGAAAATAGTACTGGCAGTGCCGTCTTTTTTACTTGCAACATTTTGTGCTGGATTTCTCGTCAGTCTATTTGTCGAGGTTGAGGGATAATACACAAAAAAGGGCTTTTTCCTTCGTCATCATTCATGACGGAGGAAAAGCCCTTTAATTATTGTCGACTTCAGTTACTCTTCTTTTGAAACTTCAAGCTTCTCATTTCCCATGAAATAAACAGCAACGATTGCAATGGCAATCGGGATGAGTGACCAAAGGAAAGTAGCCGAGATGGAATTCGACATGGCATTGATAATGACATCCAAAATGTTTGATGGAATCATCTGTCGTTGTTCGGGTTGGAATACGGTCTGCAAATTGTCAATTGTCTGCGATGCATCTTGACCAGAACCCCCAAGCTTGTCTTGTATTTCATTAGTCATCAATTTTGTTTGCAATGACCCGAATATGGTAATACCCAGCGCCAAACCCAATGACCGGAAAAATGAATTGGTCGAGTTGGCAGAACCGCGATGGCGATAATCCATCTTATGCATACTCGCCGAAGGCAGTAATGAAAATGAAAACCCTACGCCCATCCCAACCAATACCATATACAAAGTAAGTAAAATACGGCTTGTTTCAGGAGAAATTGTCGACATGAATGCCATTCCAATTGCGTAGAAAACTACGGATATAGCCATTATTTTCTGATAGGAAATTTTGGTTTGTGCAATCCCTGCGAATGCACTTCCAGCAACAGATCCAAGTAACATCGGCATCAGAATAATACCGGCATTCGTCGCGGAACCCCCATACACGGCTTGAACAAAAATAGGTATGAAAATCGTCAATCCGACAAATGTAGCACCAAAAATAAATGCGAGTACTTGTGAAGAAGCGAACAGACGGTTTTTGAACATCCAAAACGAAATGATTGGTTCGGATGCTTTCGTTTCTGCCCATAAGAAGAC
>NZ_JBFUJC010000446.1:0-2111 GCF_056401595.1 Paenisporosarcina sp. P4_E4_2
GGGTTGGGACCTGTACGTCATCAGCCGGAATCACGGCTTGGTACGTTCCGCTCTTATAGTCACCTGCTGTACGAGTTGCCGCTACAGTTTGCCATTCGGCAGATTCGCTTGCACGATATTGTAGCTCTACACTGCTTACACTGACATTGTCTTGTACTTGAACAGTAAGTGGTAATATCATATCCGTAAATGTTTCAGTTGGAGCGGTATGCTGATAAGTTGGCTTCTCAGTATCTTGACCTTCATGAAACACTTGTCCCTGAACTCGGCCTCGTCCGTTGACAATGGAGGAGWCAGCGTCATAGGCGTTCACTAGACCATGACCATAACCATTGTTTGGTGAAGTTGGGTAGGTGGAGTCAGTTAATGGGATTGCCGTATCCAGTAAAATTTGTTCCATTTCTTCAACGGTAAGAGAGGAATTCGCCTGCTTCATCAAAGCAACAACCCCAGCAACGGCTGGTGCAGCCATCGAAGTTCCTTGCATGCCTGCATATTTATCACCTGGTACGGTAGAGCGGATGGCCACACCTGGAGCGGAAATGTCTGGCTTCCCTTCTCCAAATGGCGAAGGACCACGTGAGGAGAAACCAGCAATCCGATTCCCACTATCCGTTGCACCAACAGCGAACGATTCCGGATAGTTGGCTGGGATGGAGATGCTTCCTCCAGTCGGACCGGTATTTCCTGCAGAGAAATTAGGGAAAATTTCAGCTGCACGCCAGTTTTGAACCATCGGGCGATACCATTCATCTGTGCCTGCTCCACCGCCCCAAGAGTTGTTCACTACGTCAGGTGCTTTTTCTGGATGTGGGTTACCCTCAGCATCTTTTGGAGCTAGAATCCATTCTCCAGCTTCCAGTAAATCGACTTGGGTTCCACCAGACTTGGAAAAGGCTTTTACAGCGATCCATTTTGCACCTGGGGCGACACCGATTTGGTTCGTGCCATTAGGCTCAGAACCTACCATCGTACCCACGGTGTGAGTTCCGTGACCGATATCATCATAAGGTGCATCGTTTCCATCAACAGCGTCAAACCAGTTGTAAGTGTTATCAGGTTGATCTGGATTGGCTGGGTTGTAACCCCGATACTTTTCTTTTAAAGCAGGGTGATTCCACTGGACTCCTGTATCGATACTAGCGACTACAGTTCCCGTACCATCAAAGCCCATATTCCAGGCTTGTGGTGCGTCGATTTTTGCAATATTCCATTCGATTGAAGTGGTGTCTGCTTGTGTATCAGCTGCTGTTAGTTGGTTAGATGTTGGTTGAGTAGATGTGTTACTGTTTTCATTTGAGTTCAGCTGTACCGTTTCGTTTGGCAGGATTTTTTCGACTTCAGGGAAGGTAGCAAGCTTCTCCATCACTTCTTTGGTTCCTGTTACCGCCATGCCATTGACGATATAGAAGGATTGAAACTCTTCGACATTTCCCTTCTTTTTTTCTTGATCCAGATAGGTTTTGATCGAGTATTGAGTTTCGCTAGCTTTAGCGCGAAGGGAAGAAACGACAGCAGAGCGTTTCATCAATTCSGTTTTGGCAGCCGTTTGTTTTTGAGCTTTAGCCTTTTTAGCTGTTTCGGTGGCAACTTCTTTTGTATCCACTTGATCTTTTAATTTTACTAAAAAGGTAACCGTATCATTCTCACTAAACTGATCATTCAGTTTTTTATCTACCTTTGCTTTCAYGTTTTYAGATGCTACATCCGAACTTTCAAGAAGAGAAATACTTTCTTTGGAGTTGGAATTAGCAAAGGTGAGTTGAGGTAGAAAGGTAGGGAGCAACAATAATGCACATAAAATAAAACTAAATGCGATGCGGTAATGTCTGTTCCTTTTTATCAATTTGATTTCCCCCCTAAAATTTGCTTACATTTTAGAATCATCTTCCACCTTTCACCTAAAGGGTAAGTGAAAGATGATTCTATTATCTTCATTCAATCTATCAATCTATGATTTAGTTAGGTCTTACGTTGACATACACTTTACCAGTGGCTGTTTGACGAGATTCGTTTCCATAATCATCTCTCATCACCACTTCGATTACAGCACCGTTGATCGTGTCTTTTGGTGCCGTCCAGGTACCAACATAGTGACCTTTTCCTTGTTC
>NZ_JBFUJC010000447.1:0-2102 GCF_056401595.1 Paenisporosarcina sp. P4_E4_2
ATACCAAGACTCATTTAAAGTTTTGGTATCAATTTTTTCAATACAAACTCCTATGAGAGAAGAGTAAATGCATCCTATCTTAGTAATCCTTTTAGTACGTAGTTTGTGTCAACACTACAATAAGTCATGTTCAACTAACGGGTTCTTTACTTCAATAAGGGGTAAAGCCCTTTTCTTATTCAACTAACGCAGCATTTTAGTTTAATAAGTAAAGGTTTTATATGAAGGATAGAGAACTAACAAAAATAGTGAATAACAGAAGGTGGTGAATTAAGATGAATTTTAAAATAATAAAGGGTCAATTTAGTTCTTTCAAACAATTAGTAGATGGTATAAATGAAATTTCTAAAAAGCAATCTACACTCTTGATCGGGATAGACGGTTGTGGAGGTTCTGGGAAAAGTACATTTGCTGATAAAATAAAAGAAGAATTTTCTAATGTAACGATTGTTCATAAGGATGATTTTCACCTTCCTTCCTCTCAAATTATAAATACACATCCAACAAAAAAAGCTATTGGTGCTGATTTTGATTGGAAACGTCTTTTAAATCAGGTGCTGGAACCAATAAGCCATGAAAAAGAGGGACATTATCAACGGTACGATTGGGAAACAGATAGCTTAACAGAATGGCATACTGTTTCTGTTGGTGGCATTGTAATAATCGAAGGCGTATATTCTATTCGAAAAGAATTATCAGATAAATATGATTTCAAAATATGGGTTGATTGTCCAAGAGAAAAACGTCTTTCAAGAGGTCTCGATAGAGACGGAGAAGATGCCCGTGAAATGTGGGAAAATAATTGGATGATTTCAGAAGATATTTATGTGGAAAAACATAAGCCTAATGAAAGGGCTGATATTGTTGCTGATGGAACTAAGTAAAAGAGAAGTTTTTCAACTAACGGGTGCTTTACTTCAATAAGGAGTGAAGCCTTTTTTCATATTGAACTAACGTGGCAGTTTAGTTGAACAATCAAATCAAATAGAATGTATTTAAAAAGGGAGATACAGGTGAAATCAAGAATATTACTCTCGATGATGATTCTAAGTTTTTTTATCGTAATTACTGGTTGTAATTCTGAAGAAAAAAGCTATAAAGTATGGGYTGAACCTTCAACAAGCAGTCAAGAAACGATAGATTCAGCGATTAAAAGGCTTTCAGATGCCAAAGTCGATTTCATAATTGAAGACAATGGAAGTGTTTTAGTAAATGAGAAGGATTTGAACAAGGCGGTAATATGTTGTTCTTAAATAGTTGAGTATATWACTTCAACAAGGAGTGAAGCTTTTTTTCTTATTGAACTAACGGGCAAGTTAGTTGAATAAGCTTTAGAAGTGTACAAATTAGTTTACTTTTATTGTTTATGGGGACTATGTATTTTTTATGTTGATGAATGTGCAAATAGTCCCATTTATAATCTCTATGATTACCAGACAGGTCTTAATCTCGTTGGTAATTTATCTCCATTTGCTTCATAAACTAATTTTGTTAAATCTTCTTTGAGCATTTGCAGGCGTTCAGCACCTATGTTTTCAATCCAACGTTGCTCAATCTCAGTTAGTATCTTCTCTTTTGCTTTCACTACTAACCAACCTCGTTCGGTCAAAACAATAATTTTACCTCTCTTATCAGTGGGATGAGCTTTGCGCATTACATAGCCACTTTTCTCAAGATAATCCACCATTTTACTCACAGCTTGCTTTGTAATTCCTAAATATTCGGCTAGTTCTATACCTGTTGTTCCATTTGGAGTGATGCATTTAAACATAAAACCATGTACAGGTCTAATATCTCCAAATCCCAATTCACTCAATCTGTCATGTAATTCATTTATTGATGTACTAAAGGATAATGATAATAGTGATGTAAGATCCAATTCACTAAATACTTCATGATTCATACATAAAACCTCCTTAAATAAAGTCAATTAGGTTGACTTTATTTGAAACCCATTGTACTATACACCATGTAGTCAATCAAGTTGACCATAATTCAATTATAAAAGAAATAGGATTCACCGAAACAAAATTAATACATTACGGAGGGTTCTCATGGCTAACATCGTTAAAATTAGAGGAAGTGTATTTGCACCGTATGCT
>NZ_JBFUJC010000448.1:0-2093 GCF_056401595.1 Paenisporosarcina sp. P4_E4_2
ACCAAATGGTTGGATCTCCTATGGTACCAACAACAGCTGGGAGTGGGGAGTACCTGCCGCTGGACCAGGAAAGGCCGCTTCTGGTGAAAAAGTGTACGGAACCAATTTAGATGGTAACTATAACAACTTTGCCAATATGAGCTTGATGATGCCTCCAATCGTCCYGACTGAAGGTAACACCTATCTGCAGTTTAAAGACTGGTATCAAATTGATAGCGGCTACGATTATGGTCATGTGCTTGTGTCGACAGACAAACAAAACTGGCAACAGCTGTCGAGCTTCACTGGTAACTCTATGACATGGACGGAGCGACAAATCGATCTATCCGCCTATGCAGGTCAAGAAATCTATATCGTCTTTAACGTAACCACAAACTATACTAACACGGGAGCAGGTTGGTATATCGATGAGGTTGCCTTAAGCAATACACCACTTGCCACAGCCAATGTAGAACTAGAAGATGTACAACAACAAAAACTGCTAGCTAGACAACTGGAATATGAGCCACAAACCAATAAAAAAGCAGTCAACTCGGATAYCATCCAACCAACCAAAATACAAAACGTGATGGCACCCACCGCCACGATCACGCCGACTGCAGTCCAACCCATGTCCCTGCCACTTGGAGCTACAGTGAGCGTGCTCGAATCAGGACGTTCTGTTACCACCAACCCAGCGGATGGTAGCTATGGTATGWCTCATCCTGCTGGTGAGTTCACCTTRCGTGCTGAARCATATGGATATTACTCTRCAGATCAACGAGTGAAKATTCMWRCCGATGGTACAGTAGAAGCCAACTTTACCTTAAACCCGMTCCCGCRAGGAACGKTTAGCGGAACGGTCACAAACAAGYMAACAGGTCAGCCGCTAGCTAACGCAACACTYTCKCTGATCGAAGACGCGCTCATTCAACCTGTACAAACAGATGAAAACGGACGCTTCTCCATCACTGCCWWTGAAGGAACTTATACCTTACAWGTAWYCRMGCCTCTCTATTACGGCSAAGWTWTCACGATCACCATCCCAGCAAACGGAAATATCGAACAAAATGTTCCRTTACAACCATTTRTCGGCTATYCWGRTGAGATSGGCTATGATGATGGGTTACCAGAAGACGCTCGCGCTTGGAATACTGCTGGAAATAGTTGGGSTGTRAAAATGTCTCTACCTGAAGGYAAAAATAGCGCCTTAGTCACCGCTGGTCTCTTCAATTTCTGGGATGAAAGTTGGCCGTATCCAGGTGGAACAGCCTTTCAGGTTGCCATCTATGATGCTAGTGGACCGGATGGTGCTCCTGGTAAAAAATTAGCCGGTCCATTGAATGCGACTGCTCTTCGAAATGGACAATGGACAGTTGTCAATCTGACAGGCGTAGGAGTAGCGGTAAACAGCGACTTCTATATGGTCTATATCCAATCAAAGGACTACCCGAATACACCAGCAATCGCTGCTGATACAAGCAGTCCAAACGCAGGACATAGCTGGCAACTGGAGAGCGGAGTTTGGTCCCCATCCCCTGAAAATTACGGAAACATTATGATTCGGGCGCGTGTAGATTTTAATGCGATGACTCCAGTGATCACAACGCCTAAAGATGCAGTTTACACCAATCAATCTAATGTCAGGGTAGAAGGGAAAGCTTCCCATACTACCCAAGTTCATCTGTTCAATAACGGCGAAGAAGTGGCTACTATACCAGCCAGAGAGGATGGCACCTTCTCTGTAGATGTTACCCTTCAAAATGGTGAAAACATGCTGACAGCTACTTCTTCTACTGCTGGAGGTAGTACGGATCCATCCGAGCCAGTGAAGATCATCCTTGACCAAGCAAAACCAGTACTAACCATCACCAAGCCTACTAAAGGCTTCAAGACGAATCAGAAAGCGGTTACGATCGAAGGAAAAGCAACCGATCCATATCTAGCAGAAGTCACCGCAAATGGTCAAAAAGCGAATGTCACAGAAGATGGCTCCTACTCCCTACGCGTACTACTCAATAATGGAGAAAATAAATTTACTGTCACTGCAAAGGACCGTGCTGGAAACGAAACTAGCAATGAAGTCACTGTTTACGCCAAGTTTAATGCACCTG
>NZ_JBFUJC010000449.1:0-2077 GCF_056401595.1 Paenisporosarcina sp. P4_E4_2
CTCGTCTGGGTAGGCCTTCTTAAGACCTCTTACCGCACATGCAGTTACAGAATGATCGCCACCAATTAAACATGTAGTTGATTGTTCAAATGTGCGGACTAATTCATATGWAGTGTCTTCAATGYGTTCATGTGACATTAAAATATCGGTCGTATGCATAACGACATCTCCCGCATCACGAACGATGTAGCTAGATAAATCCAAGTCCTCATCTAAGTTATACGTGGAGAACCCTTTCCACAATTTGCGGAATTCCATTGGATATAAGGAAGCGCCGGAAACACTGATTGAAGA
Source organism: Paenisporosarcina sp. P4_E4_2 (assembly GCF_056401595.1). Classification (NCBI taxonomy): domain Bacteria; kingdom Bacillati; phylum Bacillota; class Bacilli; order Caryophanales; family Caryophanaceae; genus Paenisporosarcina; species Paenisporosarcina sp. P4_E4_2. The sequence continues at coordinate 295 of NZ_JBFUJC010000449.1, forward strand.
GCGGGAAATGGGCGCGCCATAAATCACCATGTCCGGAGACTGTTCAGCAAGCGGTTTTACCCACTGATGTACGAAATCTCCGGAAGCATCGCGCCATGACCATTCAGGCAGTTGTAAATGTTTCATTTAACCCACCACCTGTACACCTTTTTTCCACACCGAACCAACGTGATTCACGCCGAAAAGATATTGCAGCTCCTGGTAATTGGATACATTCCACATTACGACATCCGCTTGTTTGCCCGCTTCCAATGAACCGACATTCTCTTGCATGCCAATGGCACACGCAGCGTTCATCGTTGCGGCAACCAATGCTTCTGCAGGAGTTAGACGCATAGAGATGCAGGCCAAATTCATGACCAAAGGCATCGAAGTCGTTGGTGACGAACCAGGATTGCAGTCTGTTGAGATGGCTACGGCTACACCTGCATCAATCATCGCACGGCCTTTTGCTGCTTCTTCACGTAAATACAGAGCGGTCGCTGGCAAAAGACAGGCAATGACGCCTGCTTCAGCCATTAAACGCACACCTTCATCAGATGCTTTCAATAGATGTTCCGCTGAAATTGCACCAACTTTGGCAGCCAGTTCCGCGCCACCGTAAGACTCAATTTCATCAGCATGAATTTTGGGAATCAAGCCGAGTTTTTTGCCTGCTTCTAAAATTCGTTCGGACTGTTCCGGTGTGAATACTCCGACTTCACAAAAAACATCGTTAAAAACAGCTAATTTTTCTTCCGCAACTTTCGGCAACATGTCATTTACCAAAAGATCGATGTACTCGTCTTCTTGTCCTTTATATTCCTGAGGGACTGCATGAGCGCCCATAAACGTTGGAACCAAGTCAATCGGATGACTTTCATTCAATCGTTTCATCACTCTCAGTTGTTTCAATTCCGTTTCCAAATCTAGTCCATAGCCACTTTTGCCTTCCACGGTTGTCACGCCATGCTCAAGGAACGAGTCTAGGCGGCGCGTTGTTTGTTCCACCAGTTCGTCTTCTGACGCATCTCGTGTCATACGTGTTGTCGCATGAATACCGCCACCAGCATTCATGATTTCCATGTACGTTGCACCTTCGAGACGCATTTCGAATTCACGTTCGCGGCTTCCTCCATATGATATGTGCGTATGCGGATCGACCAGACCCGGTGTCACCAAACGCCCTGTTGCATCGATAATATCCGCTTCATGGGCACGTGTGCCATATAAAGCTTCAAGCTCAGACGTCGTGCCCACCGCCACTACTTTTCCATTTTCCATCCACACACTGCCATCTGCGATCAACCCGAGGTCAGACATTCCTTCTCGAACTCGGGGGCCGTTTTCACCGGCTACCGTTACAAGTTGTGCTGCATTTTTTATCCAAACCGGAATCATGCTTCAGACCCCTTTAGCATCGGAATGTTGACGCCTTTTTCACGCGCAGTCTCAATCGCCAAATCATAGCCTGCATCGACGTGACGGACGATACCCATTCCTGGATCAGTTGTTAATACACGTTCCAGACGAACTTCTGCTTCTTTTGTACCGTCCGCTAAAATGACCATTCCGGCATGAATGGAATAGCCCATGCCTACACCACCGCCATGGTGAACGGATACCCATGTCGCGCCGCCCACTGCATTGACCATCGCGTTCAAAATCGGCCAATCCGCAACAACGTCCGAGCCGTCTTTCATTGCTTCGGTTTCACGATTCGGTGAAGCTACTGATCCTGAGTCCAAATGGTCACGTCCGATAACGATTGGCGCACTCAATTCGCCGCTTGCTACCATATCGT
>NZ_JBFUJC010000450.1:0-2055 GCF_056401595.1 Paenisporosarcina sp. P4_E4_2
CATTAAGAGAGTTCAAGAATTCAACTAAGGATCTTTTATCAGAAGAAAAAAGCGCGACTCCCAAAGAACAAGTAAATAAAGAGTAAATATTAGATAATGAAGTACGTTTAAGGAGGATTGTAGATGAAAGGTCAAAGCATGAATGTTGTTCAACATTTAGAAGAATTACGCAAGGCAATTATGATTACTCTAGGAATTTTTCTACTGTTTTTTGTGCTGGCCTTCATTTACGTTCAGGATATTTATCACTTGCTGGTCAAAGACTTGCCATTTAAGCTAGCTTTATTGGGTCCAAGCGATATATTGATGGTTTATTTAATGATTTCAAGTGTTGTCGCGTTAGCTGCTACTATGCCTGTTGCTGCACATCAAGTTTGGCGATATATTAGTCCAGGTTTGACAGAGAAGGAGCGTAAAGTGTCGCTTGCGTATGTACCGGCACTATTTATTCTATTTATAATAGGAATCAGTTTTGGGTACTTTATTTTATTTCCTCTAGTGATGAGTTTTTTAATGTCATTGTCCAATGACATGTTTACTACTTTTTTCACAACAGAAAAATATTTCCGGTTTTTGTTGAATATGACTTTACCTTTTGGGTTTCTATTTGAACTGCCAGTCGTGATAATGTTTTTAACAAGTTTAGGAATAATTAATCCGTATGTTTTACAAAAAATAAGAAAGTATGCTTATTTTGTGTTGATTGTTACTTCCGTATTGATTACACCACCAGATTTCTTGTCAGATATTCTTGTGATTATTCCTTTACTCCTGTTATATGAAAGCAGTATCACATTGTCTAAATTTGTGATTAAACGACAACAAAAAATGTTAGATAAATTAGTTACGTAAGAACACACTTTTCACTAAAAGTCTAATTACCATTTCATATTTCACCCAGTAAACAAGAAAAGCCCTCAGAAAGAATTCTGTTGGCTGTGAATTTATCGCTTTTGGTTAAGTCGATCTTACTTTACATGTAATCTTATTACTTTTCACCAATTTAACCGTGAAAAAAAGTGACACAGTTTATAGTTTATATGTGAAGTGAGCCACTCTAAATTAATGGAAAAATATTTATTCATCATAATGTAATAGAGCCATTATCAATAACCCCCTGAGTAAAAGGTATTGGTAATGGCTCTTTTTATCTTCTCAAATATTTTAATATTTTGTTCGGATCAATCTTAATGAATTGAGTACTACAATTAACGTTGCACCCATATCTGCAAAAATTGCCATCCATAACGTTAACCAACCCGGAATAATTAACACGAGGGCCAATACTTTTAACCCAAAGGCAAATGCAACATTTTGGTAGAWGATGTTCAACGTTTTTCTGCTTAATGCAATGGTATATGGGAGTTTCTCTAAATCATCGGCCATTAAAGCGATATCAGCTGTTTCGAGCGCCGTATCGGTTCCAGCACCTCCCATTGCGATTCCAACAGTTGCACTTGCTAAAGCAGGAGCGTCATTTACTCCATCTCCAACCATAGCAACTTTACCATGCTCTTCTCTGAGTGATTTAATCACACTTAATTTGTCTTGTGGCATCAATTCAGCTCTGACATCAGTTAATTCCAGTTGCTTACCGATAGCACTGCCTGTTGCCTGATTATCGCCCGTTAACATAATGGTCTTTTGAATACCCAATTTGTGAAGTTTTTTGATGACATTTAGGCTGTTTTCTCTCACTTGATCAGCTACTGCAATGAGTCCTTTGATTTCATATTCAGTGCCCAGTAACATGACCGTCTTCCCGTCCATTTGAAGAGCTTTAACTTGGGCTTCAATTGTGCTTAATATAGAGTGAGTTTCTCTAAATAAATTTGGACTTCCAATATAGATAACCTGGTCATCAATCGTTGCTTTGGCACCTTTTCCTGTGATCGATTGGAAATCCACAACCGGTACCAATTCGATTTTTTGTTTTTCAGCTTCTTTCAAGATGGCTGATGCAAGTGGGTGTTGAGAAAACTTTTCGATGGATGCTGAAAGCTGCAGAATTTCCGGAATGTTCATTTCTGATAGGGAAACAACAGACGTTACTTC
>NZ_JBFUJC010000451.1:0-2041 GCF_056401595.1 Paenisporosarcina sp. P4_E4_2
CAACTCATACACCAAACGCCTTCTTCCGAATCTAAATAATATCCCGTACTTTCCCGTTGCACATTACACAATTGTCTTTATGACTTTCATTACGATGTCTCCTCCTGATTCTTCTGTATATGTCAACACTTCAATAAGTCTTGTTCAACTAACGGATGCTTTAGTTGAATAAGAAAAAAGAAAAAAGCTAACGTCTGAGAAAAGACGTTAGCTTTCAGTATTTACAGGTATGCTCCGCATGTACCGTTTTAACGCAAATAACCCACCATTCCTATAATGCCAAAAACCCTTGATATATAAGGGTTTTTGGCGTTTTTTGTTTAGGTGTTAAGGTTATAGAAAGAAGGATTAACGTATTTTTTGTTGAACTTATTGAACTAAAGGGGCTCCTGTGTGTAGCAAAAGAATCTGGAATTGAGGGATTAAAGACTTATTGATCTAAATCTAAACTTCTTTAGTTATATCACAATTTAACAATTGTCGATGGTCATAAAATTTCTCGAAAATAATACCCATTAAATAGAAAAATAATAAACCAAAACATATGTGAATGAGTGTAAATTTAACTCCAAATGAAGCAAATTCATATATAATAACTGGTAATTTTGCGGTTGTCCAAACTCCTAAAAAAAATACAATGTACCGTATGCCTGCCCCTTTTTTTAATAAAAGTGCCGCAATTGGAAAAGCTACGTAGAGGGGACCAGCTGCAATTACTCCTAATAATAGGGAGAACAAAATGCCATAGATGCCGGATTTTTCTCCCATATATTTAATTAGTGTTTCTTTCTCCACCCATTTGTCAAGCAAGCCTACGAATATTAAGACAGGAGGGAGTAGAATCAGCATATCTAAAATGCTTTTTCCTGTTAATTGAAATGCATTCCATCCCACGGATTGGTTTATAAAAGTAAGGATAATTAGCCCAGATAATAAAATCAAAAAGAAACGATATCTTTTTAATATATTCATACCATCACCAGCCAAATAATATATGAAAATATTAGAGACATTAACAATGCAGATGCGTTGCGAGAATAGGCGAAGCTACGTCCAAATATCTTTTGCTCCATAGGTAAAGTTGTGATTCCTACGGACATTAATGTAGACATTAATACAGCTACTTGAGGGAGTCCTGCACCATTTTGGACTAACGTATGTCCAAGAGGAAATACAACAAAGCTAGGAACTAGTGCAATAGATCCAATTAATGTCGAATAAATAATACCTATCAATCCAGATTTTTCTCCAAGGATTGAAGAAATTAAGGATGGAGTTAAAATAGATAGTGATAGTCCAACAAAAAGCATAATTGATAACATGTCAGGTATAATATTACGAAAGGTTTTCAATGACTTTAATAGAGCATCTTTTGTTTTATTTCGATCTTTTATAAAAGAAATGCTGATAAGAATAATAGCTATACCGTAAAGGATAGCACCATTAATCATGATTAGACTCCCTCCATTTTTTGTATTTATTTAAGAAAAATGATAAATTCTTAATTTTTTCTTCGATATCTATTTGAAAATCTTCTAATTTTCTTTTTCCAACTGTAGTAATTTTGTACATTTTCATCGGCTTATCTTGATTAGATGTGTCCAAATAAGACTCAACAGCACCTTCTTTCTCTAATGTTTTTAATGTGCGATATAAGATGGCACTATCTATTGGATTGAGGGGAAGCTCTTCTTCACATTTCTGCAGAAGTCTCCCGCCATAGCTATCACCCTCTGTTAAAAACAGCAAAAGAAATGCACCTGTATGTCTCCCTGTATGTTTCATGAAATTATAACCTCCTAATATAAATCTGAAATTTTTTCCAGCAACTTTTACTGTTAATAACAGTATACTGTCATCAACAGTAATATGTTACCGAAAGTACGTTCTTTTTTTAAAAAAATTTAGAGGTCTTCCATAAGTTTTTTAACTTAATGGTGACCTCTTTTTTCATGTCTTTCGTAACGTGCAAAAAGATAATTTTTGTTGCGTCGCTTTGTGACATGGCCATTTTCCATAAAAAGCTTTCGGTACCATCTAG
>NZ_JBFUJC010000452.1:0-2029 GCF_056401595.1 Paenisporosarcina sp. P4_E4_2
CACTTGAACCTGGAGTTCAACAGTTGAATGGGAAGGAACTTTTAGGATATGCACGGTTCCGCGCAGATGCTGAAGGGGATTTCGGACGAGTTGAGAGACAGCAAAAAGTTATGGAAGCATTAAAAGATGAAATCATGAGTCCTTCCAATGCTGCTCATTACCCGAAATTTGCAGGGGCCATACATGGTTATGTCCAGTCTGATTACTCATCTACAGATGAAGTCAAACGAGTACTAAGCCTGGCGTTCAGCGGGGGAGTAGACATTAATAAAATGACCATCCCTGTGGAACATAGTTATGATTTTGGGTCTTATCCGGGTGTAGGATCTGTCATTGAAATAAATCTAGATGAAAATAAGCAGGCTTTAAGCGAATTCCTAGGAATGCGATTGCGTTGATAAATTGATTATCAGCGCAATTTTCCTGTAAAATTAGTTTTATCGTAATCATTCTTAAGATTATGAGAATTCKAAAGTGGGGACATGATATGCAACCAGAAAAAACATCCTTTTTTTCTACTAGATTCATTCAGTTTCTAGGTGGGAGGAATACACTATATTTAATGTTATTGATCTTATTATTGGGTTTGATTATATGGATCTTTGATGTCGTTTCGTTTGTTTTTTATCCCATGCAAGTGTTTTTGGCGAATGTCGTATTGCCTGTCATTTTAGCAACCATTGGGTATTACCTTTTACGTCCTTTACTGCGGCTTTTGATACGGTTGAAAATACCGAAAATCTGGGGCATTCTTATTATTTTCTTAGGGTTAATCGGCCTCATCACCTTATTAATCTTACTTGTGTTTCCGTTCCTAAAAACGCAGTTAACGAATTTGATTCAAGATTTCCCTGGATACTTCAAGGAACTTGTCATATCTATTGATGCCTTTCTTAAAACATCAATCTTTTCGAGTTACTATGCTAATCTTGAATTTGATGTAAATATAATACTGCAGCAACTACCTGAGGATATTGGAAATACCCTCCAGGATGCTGTGGGTGGAGTTGCTAGTGGGATTGGGAAAGTAATCTCCACTTTGACAGGTTTAATATTGGCGATTGTAACCGTGCCATTTATTTTGTTTTACTTGTTGAAAGACGGCGAAAAGTTACCGCAATATATTCTGAATTTATTGCCTCCACGCATGAGAGAAGATACACGTCAGGTAATGAAAGATGCAGACAAACAAATCAGTGCATATATTCAAGGACAAATTTTGATCGCGATGTGCATTGGATTTATGGTGTTCATCGGTTTCGTTATTATTGGTATGGACTATGCTTTGCTTCTAGGGGTTTTAGCCATGATTACTAGTGTAGTGCCCTATTTAGGACCGATTATTGCAATCGCACCAGCAGCTGTGATTGCTATCGTAACTTCCCCATTCATGCTGTTTAAATTGGCTATTGTGTGGACAGTCGTACAATTAGTAGAAGGGAAGTTTATTTCTCCTCAGATTATGGGTAAATCACTACATATACATCCAATTACCATTATTTTTGTTTTATTGACTGCGGGTTCATTGTTTGGAGTTCCAGGCGTAATTTTAGGGATTCCAGGGTATGCTTTACTTAAAGTATTGGTCACGCATATTTATAAGTTATTTAAGCGTAGATACAATCGACATGAAACAGAGCTTGATCATCATTATTGATAATGGACATGAGATAAGTGAATCAATTGGAATGGATGGAATGGTTTCTATGACAGGGAGGAAGACATGATGTTGAAAAAGTTTTTGTCTACAATCGGTATTGGTTCAATGAAAGTAGATACTGTTGTAGACAAACCTGAAATTGCGCACGGAGAATCACTATCAGGTAAAATTTATATTAATGGTGGTCAAAGCGAACAAGTTATTGAGTTCATTAAACTAGAAGTATTGTTGAGAAAAGAAGGGCATCGGGAAGACAGTGATTTTGATGTAACTGAAGAGTGTGTGGCGAAACACACCATTGAAATGGTAGGCTCAGTAAAATCAAAAGAAACCCGTATGGTGCCTTTTGAATTGATGCCAGATGAACGC
>NZ_JBFUJC010000453.1:0-2003 GCF_056401595.1 Paenisporosarcina sp. P4_E4_2
ACTGTTGTTTATCTTACAGTTGCGCAAGCAGCCTGTTCCGCATGAGCCTTCAAGTATTAAAACCAATTACCTTCAGGTCTCACGATTCACGCTCTTGCGTCAACACTCCAGTGGGCAATACCCTGGAGCGATAACGATGGAACGAAGGCTAAGAACGCCACTTTGTGGAAACGCCTTCGTGACCAACATCCTGTTGGCCAAAGAGGCTTGTCTGTTCGTCCGCGGAAAGGAAAAGGGATTCTATTGCCTCTCTTTTTTCATGACTAGTATTAACAGCATTCTTTAACAAACCATGTTTAATGGATATATCTCCATAAAAACAGCACCCCACTTGTTAGTTGTGGCTAACAAGTGGGGTGCTGTTCACTTTTGTCTTTGGATCGTTTTTATAAAGCGAATGCCCGATTTAAAGGGAGGTTTCACGCTTTTTGCATATAAGATTTGAGTCTCCATTGATTTGTATCTGCCAATGGAATGCGTTCAAGTTGCTGTAGTAGTGTTCGTTTTTTTAATTCTCGCTCCGCGGCATAGTTTGTCACACCGTAAATGGAAGCGATTTCTTTAGTAGACAATGTATGATAGCGTATAAAAAGTTCATCTAGTGTGGGTGGTTCTTGAGGACTTAGTTCCATATCCAACATCTCAGCCAGAATTTTCTCGTATACTTCGTAAGAATACACTCCACACACTTTCAGTCCTTCATCCTCAATATGTTCATTGAAAAATACCATGCTAGGCGATTCACTGACTTCCATTTCCCGACTGATATGGAGATCGCATTGAAAGGCGCGGGTGGCTTCTTTTGACTGAAYATCTGACTTGAATTCTTCTACATCCAACTGTGCTTCTTCCGCAATTGCTATGAGGCTTGTAAATGAAGCAACGTTTTTTGTATCCAAGAAAAACTGTTCTTGAAGTTTTTGAAGATATCGGACTCCAGCTCGTTTACCTTGTAGCTCCGCAGCTTTAATAGCAACAGAGGGAAGTGCTGGATGTGTAAAATCATCGGCATCTACCGAATCATTTGCACAAAATGAATTAAGAGTAGAAAGCTTCGTACTAAGTACTACACGTAACGTGAAATATTGTTCATATTCGACTTGTAATTTTCGCACAATCGGTTGTAAATCAAAGCATGAAGAGCAGAGTGGGTCAATAAATGCGTAAAGCTCAATTGGCTTTGTTGAACTCGTAGAAACTATCGCTTCGGGCGGAATCTGCAAGTTATTCACTCGATTTCCTCCTCTTGATCTGGCCGGTTCGTCATATGATGAGCCGTTAGCACAAGGCGATGATAAAAGTCGTCACGGATTTTTCCTTCTAACTCGACCTCATCCATTGCATCATGCATACACTCAAGCCATGCTTGTGCTCTGTCTGGTGTGATAGGGAAAGGCATATGTCGGGCACGTAACATCGGGTGTCCGTGTTCTTGTGAATAAATATTAGGTCCACCTAAATATTGTGTCAAAAATTGTTTTTGTTTACGAGCGGTTTCCATCAAGTCATCTGGAAATATAGGCTTAAGCTTTGGGTGTGCCGCGACTCTCTCGTAAAATGCATCAACAAGTTGCGACAATTTATCCGGACCAATTTCCTCATAAGGAATAATAGGTTTTCGGGTCATTTTATAAACTCCTTTGCTTGCGCTGTATTCCCATTCTATCAACCTCACGTATATTTCTCAAACAAATCGATTTTGTTAATTCTTACATACAATTTTATTTTCGTAACAACGAATGGAAGTTTATAAATGTACAAGCGGTATTACTATTCATACAGTTTATTTATGCTGAGCCGCTTTCATGAACCGGGCAATTTTTTTTGGTGTTTTACGAATTGGAATTCTATAAGTTGAAAGCATTTCATTAAAGCTATGTTGTCCACTTAAATAATCATTCACTTCAAATTCAACTTCATAATCTGTCTTCCCCAAATAGTCGGAGCGATCCAATACGAGCAAGCCATCTTGATACGGAATTTCTACACGATGTGTATGAAGC
>NZ_JBFUJC010000454.1:0-1998 GCF_056401595.1 Paenisporosarcina sp. P4_E4_2
GATGATGATGGCACGGGTTGAAGGATGATGATGGCACGGGTTGAAGCCCTGCCAGAGGACTACCAGTTTATATTTATGAAAATTCAAAACTACATGTGGAATTTCTCAGCGGGCAACGGGATGGATATGCTGCACATGCAGTATGAATTAATCGAGTTGTTCGAAGCCGGTGCGGCGGAAGGCAGACAAGTGCTGGAAATCWCCGGGGACGACGTGGCGTCCTTTGCCGRCGAACTAGTGGCAAACGCTAAAACCTATGTCGCCAAGTATCGTGAAGATTTGAATCAGAGTATCATGAAGCGATTGGGAAAAAATAAATTCAATAGATAATACCGACTGAATAGCTGATTACAAATGTGAATTGCCACATTCGCCATTCAGTTATATTTTCACCTGGTAATAAGTTGTACAGATTATCAGTCAGACTAAATAGAAGATTATTTTATAAGGAGGAAAAAAGTATGAGCAATGCAGCGATTTCTGTAAAAGGGTTAAAAAAATCCTTTAAAGACAAGGAAGTCTTAAAGGGGGTGGATTTTGAGGTACAGCGTGGCGAAATTTTCGCACTGCTGGGCTCAAATGGAGCGGGCAAGACGACGATAGTCAACATCCTCTCGACGCTGATGAAGGCCGATGGCGGCGAAGTAGGTATTTGCGGCTTTGACATCCAGCGTCAACCGGATCATGTTCGCCAGAGTATCAGCCTGACAGGACAGTTCGCAGCTTTAGACGGCATGCTCACCGGGCGGGAAAACCTGATGATGATCGCCAAGTTGCGGGGAGTTTCCAATCCCGCTCAAGTCGCCGACAATTTGCTTGCAAGATTCAGCCTGACCGATGCGGCCAACCGCCGGGCTGACAAATATTCCGGCGGGATGAAGCGCCGGCTTGACATCGCCATGAGCCTGATCGGGACGCCAGCAGTCATTTTTCTCGACGAACCGACGACAGGGCTTGACCCCGAAGCGCGGATTGAAGTCTGGGATACCGTCAAGGAGCTTGCCGGCGGCGGCACGACCATCTTGCTGACGACCCAGTACCTGGAGGAAGCCGAACAACTGGCGGACCGTATCGCCATCCTGCATGGTGGAAAAATCATCACGACCGGTACCCTTACCGAACTCAAGGAGATGTTCCCGCCAGCGGAAGTGGAGTACATCGAGAAGCAGCCGACATTAGAGGAAATTTTCCTCGCAATCATCGGCAAAAAGGAGGAGATGTAAATGAAAAGCAAAACAGGGGTATTACTAGGACGTTTAATGCGCAACATCATGCGCAGCCCGGATACGATTATCACGGTGGCGATTACGCCGATTATGATGCTGCTGCTGTTTGTCTACGTATTTGGCGGCGCCATAGAGACAGGCACGGACAACTACGTCAATTATTTATTGCCGGGAATCTTGCTGATGGCTATTGCATCCGGCGTCGCTTACACTTCTGTACGGCTGTTTACGGATGTAAAGAGCGGGCTGATGTCGCGTTTCATTACCATGCCCATCAAGCGCTCGTCGGTATTGTGGGCACACGTGTTGACCTCGCTTGTTTCCAATGCGCTTACTATCGTGGTGGTTATCCTCGTCGCGCTCTTGATGGGCTTCCGTTCCAGCGCTGATATCCTGGATTGGCTCGCGGTAGCTGGGATACTCGGGCTGTTTACGCTGGCGCTGACATGGCTGGCGGTCATTCCCGGATTGACAGCAGGGTCTATGGAAGGGGCGACAGCCTACTCGTACCCGCTGATTTTCCTGCCGTTTATCAGTTCGGCCTTTGTACCCACCGAAACCATGCCTAAAATTGTCCGTGCGTTCGCTGAGAACCAGCCCGTGACTTCAATCGTGAATGCGATTCGTGCCCTCTTGTATGAAGGGTCTGTTGGCAACGATATCTGGATCGCGCTTGCCTGGTGCGTCAGCATCATGGTCATCGCTTACTTCTTCGCCATTAAAGTATTTAAACGCCAGTTAGGGTAAGTACACCATATCAATAGTCATCCAC
>NZ_JBFUJC010000455.1:0-1977 GCF_056401595.1 Paenisporosarcina sp. P4_E4_2
GCTTTACCTTCCACATTATTATCCTTTTACCTATACGTATCATTCCGTTTAGATGGAGTTTTATATACATCCTGGTTAGGGGAGTTTGTTGCAGTTGAGGTAAACAAATCTCACTACTTGATCATGGGTGCGGCTCTAATTATTGGTGCACTTACTACAGCTGAGATGATGTGGCAAAATATCGTGGAAAGAGAAGGCGAACTAGCACTCTTTAAATCGATTGGTTGGAGAGATAAGACAGTTACGCGTTCTATTATTATTGAAGGGGCTTTAGTGGGTTTTTTGGCAGGAATAGTCGGTTTGGTTCTATCTATTTCCTACATTGGCATCATGTATAATATCTTTCCTTGGGATTCATTGACGATTCTTTCATTGACAATTTGTCTCCCGGTATTGGTTGGCATTCTAGGTGCATGCTTTCCCGCAGTTAAAGCATTGCGAACCAATCCATACAACGTATTAAAAGAAAATGTGTGAAAAAATGCATAAAAACAAAGAGGTAAAATTGCTTGACCTCCTTGTTTTTATGCAATTAAACAAATTCACTCGTACATTCACATTTAGTCTATAAATTAACGAGTAACATATTTTTTTGAAATATTCTCCATCGGTTACTGGGTCAGGGCCATTAAACCCACTTACTCCATTTAAAAGTATCATTTCCAACTTCCCCTTCTACATATTCTATCGATTAATAGACCGAATAATTGTACCTTGTTCAATTAACCTGCCCCGTTAGTTGAAGAAGAAAAACGGCTTTACTCCTTATTGAAGTAAAGCACCCCAATAGTTAAAGAACATTCATTGTAATCCATCCAAAAAATCAGTGAGATTTTCTTCAGAAATTACTTTTAAACCATTTCTTCTTAGTAGAGCTGTTGTGACACCAATACCAGTAACTTTATTTCCTTTAAATTCGCCATTATAAATCATAGAACTACCGCAAGATGGGCTGTAATCTTTAAGGATAATAGTTGTTGCACCTAACTCTTGAGCTTTCTTTAATGTAACGTATGCTCCGTTTACATATAGGTCAGAAACATCTCTTCCTGACTTTTCAACAACTATTGCCTTCCCATTTAATACATCTTCACCATCTCCCCCAACGATTTCAGCAGGCTCTCTTGGAATTGGAAAACCTCCAAGTAGTTCAGGACAAACAGTAATAGCTTTATTTTCTGATAAAAGTTTTTGTATTCTATTATCTAAACTATCTGTTCCGTTATATCTAACTTTTAAACCTGCTAAACAAGAACTAACTAATATCAATTTTTTCACCTCAATAAAATAATAAGAATATTATTAAGTTTAACACCATTTCAACAGATAAATTAACCTATTATTTCTTGTTAAACTAAACTGCCCCGTTAGTTGAAGAACAGAACTCTAACGTATTTTATAGCAAGATCTTGAACCAATAAAAATATCAACCAGCCACATACTCCTAAACCAATGGATATAAATAAATGAACGGAGTTTTGTAAGGCTATATAAACGATTACTAACAAAACAGCAGTTGCAGGAAATCCCCAAAGTACCCCTAATGCAAACTTGCTTAACGTTGCTGTTTGTTCCCCTTGGACATACAGCCATGTAATGCTTAGTAAACTTACTAAAGGAAGAGCAGCTATTATTCCTCCATATGAAGGAAATCTTCTTGAAATCTCCGTAACAACAACAATAACGATTGCTGAAGCAATAATTTTCGTTATTACAGACATTGTTTTGCACGATCACTTAAGATTTTTAGGGCTTGTTCTATTAAATTCTTTTCATTGTCATCAAGTTGATTCAACACTTGTTCTAATTTTTCTTCATCTAAACTAGTATTTCTATGTAAAACTTCTTTACCATAACCCGTTAGACAAAGAATTACTTTTCTTTCATCAAGAGGATCTCTCCCCTTTATTAAATAGTTCTTTTCAATCATTCTTTTAACGTGTTCCGAGGCAGTATTATGAGAAACCTGTATGTATG
>NZ_JBFUJC010000456.1:0-1970 GCF_056401595.1 Paenisporosarcina sp. P4_E4_2
ATAATATAATAGTGCATAAAAAGAGGACCCAGAAAAAAGTTTTTTTAAAAAAGGATGAGCCTTAATTCTTCTTCAACTAACAGGGCAGCTTTCCTGTTTGAAGGATGTTCGAGGTCTTGAACGAAAAAGAGCCCTCTTGTATGATCATGAGTGTCAACTGTCATTGACTCATTATCAAACAAGGAGGACTCCTATACGGCTCTTTCTGCTTGTTCAACTAATTGGGCAGGTTAGTTGAAGAAGAAGAAAGGAAAATAGAGGTTTATGATACGTTCCCAGACGTTATTCTTCTAGTAAGTTTAAAAATGGTTAACATAAAAAAACCTTCCCAAAGGAAGGTAACAATAAGCTTTTGAATAATTTTTATTCAATCTCAAGTCCGAATTATTTTTAATTTTCTTTAGAAAGTTCGCTATATCTTTTGAAATTTTCTAGAATCGCCTGCCAGCCTGCTTTTTGCTGCTCAATGGAATGAGTGGCTTCTCCTTCAAAAACTTCAATTATCTTAGTGTCGTTTTCATGACTAACAAACGTGATCGTAACTTTCCTACCATCTCCAAGAGTGTAAGAAATAAATTCATTTATTCTAATTTCATCATAAACTCCACCAAAATCAAATCCAAAGCTTCCATCCTTTGCTTCCATTCTTGTATGGAATCTTCCGCCAACCCTTACATCATTTTCGGCAATTGGTGCGTGCCAGTCTTCAGAAGCAAACGTCCATTTCGTTATATGCTGTGGTTCTGTCCAAAATTCCCACACTTTTTCAACGGGTGCATGAACTATTGTTTCTACCGTTATGGTTACTTTATCGCCTGTGTCCATTATAATTCACCTCTCATCATTAATGGCTAATTATACCACATGATTTTTAGGTTAGAATAGTTGGAAAGCATCGGAAACCCAAAATAATTAACCGGAAATATGCGCTTAGATAAGACATGCGGAAGCTTATAAACGGATTAAGACTTTCTAAACCGATTGAAGAAGAAGGGTGCAGTGCAAAGTGTCAGCTCTTTTTTCTTATTGAACTAACGGGGCGGGTAAGTTGAATAAGAATGGGTTTTTTGGGTTTGTGTTGAATAAGTTAATTTATGTAGCCAGCATCGAACTATATATTGTTAATTGTTAGTGTTCTGTTATTAGCACTAGCCTGTCATGTTCTCTATTTCGGGGATTTCAATAAAGTTTCTATTGTTACCGCAGTGGTTTCCATGATCCTTTGTGGAGTAGTGTTTTTTAGTTCATCTTTGCCCTATGTGACGATATCCAATGAAGAAATCTCTTTTCGGAAAGTTTTTTCGGTAAAAATACACAGATATGCTTGGGATGATATTAATCGTTATATTTATTACGAGACTAAACCAGGTGACCAAAAACGTGCACATTATGAGTTTTACTTTTCAGATGGAAGTATACTTTCTATACCTCACACTGGGCTATTTACGGACGAAGTGCAAAATAAAATACACAAGAAAATCAGGACCTTAGACATTGAGTTGGAGAGGATGTATTAAGTTTTAAAGGATGCCTTAAAATAACGGATGCAAAGTAGCCTTATATCTAATTGAACTAACGGATTTTTTCGATATGAAAAATTTTATTATCCAGAAAACTGATGTATATCAAGGTGGCCTTGGTAAACAAGAGATAGTTGAATTTATTAAAAGAATAGTCAATCAAGAGATAAATATTCATCATCTATAATTTCCTTATTCAACTAACGGGTGCTTTACTTCAAAAAGGAGTGAAACCATTTTTTATTGAACTTACGGGGGGCAAAAAACTGCACCTTCAATCGTTAGACACAACTAACAATTGGAAGTGCAGTTCATTATAGTGGTTTTCTTTGAAGAAATGGTAGATTTATCATATTTCGAGAGTGGAAATGATGTTGTGGAAAGTTTATAAAAAAATCCACGCTGTAGATCAAAAGAGTTATATCCTATTCTTTGGAAACGCCATACACC
>NZ_JBFUJC010000457.1:0-1958 GCF_056401595.1 Paenisporosarcina sp. P4_E4_2
GCATATACAGAGAAAACGAACCGCCATTATCATCAATTTGATTCCAATGCTATGGGTTGCGGGTCTTGGCGTATTACTGTTGATGGTTAATTTTTCATGAAGACCTTATAAAACGTTTGCAGCTATTGTTCTATACTAAAAATAGTAGTAACTTAACAGAAACAAATACAAAAGGGGTTATCACATRAAGCATCTCTCAGAAGGATTCGTTCCTGTTACAGGAGGAAATGTTTATTATCGAAAGACAGGGGATGGACCTGGAGTTCCACTGCTGGTTTTACATGGGGGACCAGGCGGAATGAGCCGGGAATCTGATCCGCTTAGAGAACTGGGTGACGACAGACCGGTCATT
Source organism: Paenisporosarcina sp. P4_E4_2 (assembly GCF_056401595.1). Taxonomy (NCBI): domain Bacteria; kingdom Bacillati; phylum Bacillota; class Bacilli; order Caryophanales; family Caryophanaceae; genus Paenisporosarcina; species Paenisporosarcina sp. P4_E4_2. The sequence goes on from NZ_JBFUJC010000457.1 coordinate 353, forward strand.
CATTATGACCAATTGGGATGTGGAAATTCAGATCGTCCGGAAGATCTTTCATTATGGACGGTTGAACGCTATGTGGAAGAATTAGCTCAAGTGAGAGAAGCTCTTGGATTGGATGAAGTGCATATTCTCGGACATTCATGGGGAACCATGCTTGCCGCTGCATACCTTCTTGAACAACCGAAAGGCGTTAAAAGTGTTATTTTCTCAAGCCCGTGTCTTAATTCAAGCATGTGGGAACGCGACCAGCGCGAATACTTGAAACAGTTACCTCAAGAATTACAGGATATCATCGAAAGAAGCGAACGGGAGAATACAACTGATTCAGCAGAGTACCATCAAGCGATGATTCAATTTTATGAGGGACATGTCTGCAGATTGTTGCCTTGGCCTGAAGAACTTCTGGCAAATATGTCGAAAAGCAATCATCAAATCTATGGCTACATGTGGGGCGCGTCAGAATTTACAGTGACAGGAACATTAAAAAGCTTTGATGTCACCGATAGATTGCATGAAATCTACATGCCAAGCCTCTTTACGTGTGGACGCTATGATGAAGCAACACCGAATACAACGGAATACTATTCGAGATTAGTTCCAGATTCCGAGTTTCATGTATTCGAAAACAGCTCTCATATGCCAGGAGTTGAAGAGCCTCAAGAATATTCAAAAGTAGTAAGAGCGTTTTTAAACAGTCAGGCAAAATAAGCACAAAAAATCCCTCCAATCAGTAAATGATTGGAGGGATTTAATATTTTCTATCGTTTGATACAGAAAATCTTACATTTTGCCTTCTTTAATCCAAAGCCAATTACGAAAGGCACCAAATATCGAAACGAATAACAGTGCGCCAAGCAAAATTAAATAAACAATTAAGCGATTGTTTTCTTTGATTTCTTCCAAATGTAGTCCAAACCACAATAACAGTCCTAAAAATAACACCCACATAAGAATGTTCGGTCCGATTAACAGTAATCTTAATCCTTTGTCGTTCGGATTTTTTTTATCTTCCATTTCAACATCATCCTTCCTTTGCCGAATTCGGTGAATCTCAGAAAAGATTCAACACTTTAATATTAAAAAGTATAACCCATATCCAACTTCAGAGCATTTGAAATTCTAGTAGCAAAGGTTTTCGTGAAAATACAATAAGAAGAAATCTTTTGTCAGATTTCTGAAAGGTATGTTTCAAAAATAAAGGATTTCATACTTGTAAAATCGAAAAGGAAGTACATAACCAGATTTGAAGGCGCATGTTTTTAGTGAAAAGGAAGGACGAACATAGATGACATATGAATTGAAAACGAAGGAAACTGACCGCAGTGTAATTGAGTTCATTGAAGGAGTGGATCATCCGAAAAAGCGGGAAGATGCATACAAATTGCTCGACATCTTCACAGAAGCTTCAGGCTATGAGGCGAAAATGTGGGGACCAAGCATAATTGGATTCGGTAGTTACCATTATAAATATCCGACAGGACATGAAGGTGATGCCCCTCTCGTAGGATTTTCACCACGCAAAGCGAAAATCAGCTTGTACTTTGCGACGGGTGATACCGAACGTGAGCAGCTGCTCGAAAAGTTTGGCAAACACACGTCAGGAAAAGCT
>NZ_JBFUJC010000458.1:0-1954 GCF_056401595.1 Paenisporosarcina sp. P4_E4_2
GTCTACGGGGAAGATGTCGTCAATATTGGTCTTCACGGGTACTTCAACGCAGCACCATTGGTGGCTTATGCGAAGGAACACGGTATTCGAATGATTACTTTACGTAAAGCACGTGAGCTAGGGGTGGCTCAGTGCGTCGAAGAACAATTAAAGGAATTAGCACAACGAGTGGACCGTGTTTATGTAACTGTCGATATGGATGTGTTGGACATTGCAGTCGCACCGGGTGTTCCCGCTTCTACACCAGGAGGCATGACGGCGGAAGAGTTATTCCAAAGTTTAGTGCGGATCGGCCAACAGGATGCGGTTCGACATATCGATTTTGTCTGTCTGGATCCAACACGAGATGTACCGACAAGTGCCACGGTCAAAACAGGAGTGTATGCATGGTTGGAATTTATCACGGGGAGAGTTCTATCACAAAGGGGGATTTAATATGCAACAAGTGGGAGAACGTTCAAAAATACGTTCAAGTACGGGAATGTGGAAGTTTTTTGTATACAGTTTTATTGGTGCGTTCATGTTTTTCGTGCCGGTCACAATTGGTGAAAAAAATTCAATCATGCTTGACCACATCGTGTCATGGATTCAAGCAAATGCAACTGGGGTTTTACCATATTACTCATTAATACTTATTCTAGCTGGTGCATTATACCCGTTTTACTCGGGGACTTGGAAAAAATCGACCGTCAACATGGTGTTTTCATTCTTTAAAATCATAGGTTTAGTCGTTGGGATTATGATTGTTTTTGGATTTGGTCCGGCGTGGTTATTTGCTCCTGATATGGGACCATTCTTGTTCGATAAATTAGTCATTTCCGTAGGTTTATTAGTCCCAATCGGGGCGGTATTTTTAGCATTATTAGTAGGTTATGGATTACTTGAATTTATTGGGGTTCTCATGCAACCGATTATGCGACCAATTTGGCGAACACCAGGTCGATCTGCAATTGATGCAGTAGCTTCTTTCGTTGGTTCATATTCATTGGGCTTGCTAATAACGAATCGTGTTTATAAAGAAGGGAAATACACAGCACGAGAAGCAGCAATTATTGCAACGGGCTTCTCGACTGTATCTGCTACGTTCATGGTTATCGTTGCGAAAACACTTGGCTTAATGGATATGTGGAATTTGTACTTTTGGGTAACACTAATCGTCACGTTCATCGTGACGGCAATTACAACTCGCATCTGGCCGCTGAATCGTATTAAAGACGATTATTATGAAGGCAGTGTGCCACAGCCAGAGGTGAAACCTGAAGGAAGTCGCTTGACAGCCGCTTGGAATGAAGCGCAGGAAACCGTTAAACAATCACCTAGTTTACTTGCGAACATATGGGAGAACTTGCGAGACGGTTTATTAATGGCTATGGCGATTTTACCATCAATTTTATCAATTGGATTACTTGGTTTAGTGTTAGCAGAATTCACGCCGATATTTGACTGGATCGGTTACATCTTCTATCCGTTCACCTACATTTTGCAGCTTCCTGAACCGATGCTAGTCGCAAAAGCAAGTGCACTTGGAATAGCTGAAATGTTCCTACCTGCATTGCTGGTTGTGAAATCGGGGATGATTGTAAAATTCGTAATTGCGGTTGTATCTATATCGTCCATCATTTTCTTCTCTGCAGTTGTTCCTTGCATCGTGGCAACAGAAATTCCGATTTCAATACCGAAATTAATCGTTATCTGGGTTCAACGTGTCATTCTGACTTTAATCATTGTTACGCCGATTGCTTTCATGCTGTTTTAATAGAAGTGCCATCCTTGCATAAAAGGATGGTACTTTTTTGTGTAACAGGAGCGTAGCGGAAATAAAAACCATTAATCATGTCTCTAAAAGTAACTAGGATGTGAGACGTGTTTGAGCGATAATCTTGCTCGTTTGATTGATAAATTTTCACAAACTCAAAGTAGGCGGTGAAATCGTCACACTATCCAAGTATACTAG
>NZ_JBFUJC010000459.1:0-1952 GCF_056401595.1 Paenisporosarcina sp. P4_E4_2
AAAAAAAGAGGAGAGATGGTATTGAAAAAAAGAAGTGTTTGGCTCATGGTCGCTGCTGTGATTGCAGGAATAGTCCTATCGTTTGCGTTTTATATTGATAAAGTGACAGTCAGTGCTTCATCGATTGCGTTGTCTGAGCAAGGATGGAAAGCGAATTTTTCGGAGCCGTTAAAAGCTTCAGCCATATCGGATGGAACGATATATTTGGTTGATCAGCAAGGAAAGAAAACGAATGCGAAATTGCAGCTTACACAAAACGGTCATTCAGTTAAAGTGACCGGAATCAAACCGGGTTCGTATATATTGCACATCAAGAAGGAAGCTATTCAAGGCGGATTCTTCAAATCCATGTCGACCAGTAAATTATCGTTTACTGTTCACAAAGATTTGCAAACTGTAAAATCGGAAAAGCAACTGAAAGATTACTTCGCTAAGTTAAAGAAACAAATGAGTCAGATGTATACTGATTCAAGAGCAGATTCAGCTGAAAGCGAAAACTCGATGGATTCAAGCAATAAATCTGCTCTATCAAGCAGTGGAGGAGAAGCTGACCACTCGGAAACGAACAATCAAGTGGAAGGCGTAGATGAATCGGATATGGTGAAGACAGACGGGAAATTTATTTACTCTATATTAAATGGACGTGTAATTGTAACGGATATTCAAAATCCTGCAAACATGAAGAAAATGGCTGAACTGTCAATCGATGCAGAATTCTATCCAACACAGTTATTCTTACATGAAAATACATTGATTGTGCTTGGAGATCGGCATGTACCATATGATTATGAGGAAACCTCAGGAAAAGTCTCCAGTAAAATGATGATGCCTGTTAACAGTTCCACAAATGTACGTTTCTATGATGTGAAAAATGCGAAGAATCCGAAACTGATACGGGAAATCGGTGCGGAAGGATACTTGAACGGGGCTAGAAAGACAGGAGACATGTTGTATTTCGTGACCAATGTGATGCCAAACTTCTGGGCAATGGAAGGGGCAAAAGATGTAGAGTTGCGTCCTTACACATTTGACAGTAAGAAAAAGGATAAAGTATCATCCATGCCGCTTTCTGATTTATCCATCTTGCCGGGAACACTGGAGGGGACGTATAGCGTCATTACGGCTATGAATCTTGAGAATCCAGAGCAATCCCAAGTTGTAACGAAAGGGTATCTGGGCGGAAGCAATGCCATGTATATGTCTAAAGAGGCGTTGTATTTAACTGCCCCTATCTATGTACCTTCAAAGAATGATGATAACAATAATGCCATTGATCGAATTTGGAATCCCCAGGAAACCAATACGGAAATATTCAAGTTCAATTTAGATGGAACTAAAGTTGAATTTGTATCATCTGGAGAAGTGACGGGCATGCTCCTAAATCAGTTTTCGATGGATGAGCATGAAGGTTATTTCCGTGTCGTAACTACGAAAGGCTTTGCGTGGAATACGGATGAGCTTTCTGAGAACAATCTATATATCCTGGATGCCGGTATGAAAAAAGTGGGTTCCATCGAAGGACTTGCGAAAGGGGAGCGCATTTACTCAGCTCGTTTTATGGGAGACAAAGCGTATATGGTGACGTTTAAAGAAACTGATCCGCTGTTTGTGATGGATGTCTCTAATCCATCGGCGCCAAAAGTACTAGGGGAGTTGAAAATTCCAGGTTTCAGTAATTACTTGCACCCATTGGACGAAAACCATCTAATCGGTTTCGGTTACGATACAAAAACGATTCCAGGCGAAAATGGCAGCCAACCTCGAACCATTACTGGGGGCATGAAAATCTCATTATTTGACGTAACAGATTTTGCTAATCCGAAAGAAAAAGACGTAGAAATTTTGGGTGGTCAAGGCACTTACAGCCCATTGCAATACGATCACAAGGCATTATTCCAGCACCGAGGCAAAGGTTTATACGGTTTTCCTGTGACGTTGTATCAGGGTACTAA
>NZ_JBFUJC010000460.1:0-1944 GCF_056401595.1 Paenisporosarcina sp. P4_E4_2
CGTACACTCTATCCGATTGATCGGGACATTATTGCAGAGTCCGTCCAAAAGACGACACGAGCGGTTATTATTCATGAAGCGCATCATACCGGAGGGCTCGGTAATGATATTGTGTCCATAATCAATGACACGTCGTTCCTATATTTACGTGCTCCAATCGAAAGAGTTACGGGCTTTGATGTTCCTGTTCCTTTCTTCACTTTGGAAGAACATTACCTTCCTACACCTGCCCGTATTGTTGAAGGGATTGAAAAAGTGGTTCATTTTTAAGGGGGAAATGCCATGCTCGAAGTAAAACTACATGACATTGGAGAAGGGATGACCGAAGGAGAGATTGTCCATTACTTGGTTAAAGTTGGGGACTCCGTACGTACGGATCAACCACTTGTTGAAGTACAGACCGATAAAATGGTTGCAGAACTTACTTCTCCCTGCTCAGGTATCGTAAAAAAAATCATTATCGATGCCGGCGAAACGGTTAGAGTCGGAACTAGCCTGATTTATATCGAAGCGGATGAATCAGTAAAAACAGTACAAAAAACATCCCCTGAAATGAAACAGGAAGTAAAAAACGAAATGATTACTCCAACTGTCTTTAAAGAGAAGAATATGCAGACGACTTTCACCCGTGTCTTGGCAGCGCCATACACTCGTAAAATTGCGCGTGAACATAACATCAATATAGAAGATGTCCAAGCATCTGATCCATCTGGAAGAGTGACGGAGGAAGATGTTTATCGATTCCTGAAAGGTCATCAAACTGAAACTTATCAAGAATCAGTTATGGCGGTCCCTCAGTCAGCAGTTCGTCAGGAAACACCTGATGAAATTCCGTTTAAAGGCATACGCAAAAAAATTGCGGAAAAGATGACGAAATCATTATTCACAATTCCGCATGTTACCCATTTTGATGAAGTGAACATGACGAACTTATTTAAAATGAGAGAAGAATTGAAAGCGTCCGGTGAATCGGTCAGCGTCTCTGCTTTCCTCATTAAAGCTCTAGTAATTTCATTAAAAGACTTCCCAATTTTCAATGCTGAACTTGATGAAGAGAACAGTCGGATTCTTCTTAAGAAAAATTATCATATCGGGATCGCCACAAACACAGATAGCGGCTTGATTGTTCCTGTCGTTCACGATGCGGATAAGAAATCGATTAAAACGATTCATGCAGATGTAAAAGATTTGACAGAAAGAGCGGTCTCCGGGAAACTGCAACCGTTTGAAATGCAGAACAGCACATTTACTGTAAGTAACGTCGGTCCGCTGGGTAGTACAGGTGCTACACCTATTATCAACTATCCGGAAACGGCATTGATTGCTTTCCATAAAACTAAAAAACAGCCAATTGTCAATGAGCTGGATGAAATTGTCATCGGTCATATCATGACACTCTCCATGGCTTTTGACCACAGAGTCGCAGATGGTGCAACCGCTGTAGCATTTACAAACCGCTTTGCGAGCCTTATTGAACACCCACATAAACTGATGATGGAGATGATTTAATATGGTTGTCGGTGAAATCAGTCAACAACGAAATCTCATCATCATCGGCGGGGGTCCGGGTGGATATTCTGCAGCGATACGAGGTGCGCAGCTTGGGTTGTCGGTTACTTTGATTGAACAGTCCAACATGGGCGGGGTTTGTCTGAACAAAGGCTGTATCCCATCAAAAATCTTTACCCACGCGGCAAAGAAACGGGAAGAAACGGACCATTTACACGAACTTGGGATTGGTGAAGGTGATGATACTTTCAATTTGACTAAGCTGCTGAGTTATAAAGACAAAGCAATTAATGGTCTTAGAACCGGCGTCGAAAGTCTCTGTAAAAACAATAAAATTGAAGTGATTCAAGGCAAAGCTACTTTTCTCGGAGCAGACAAAATCGGTGTGGAAAATGGTCATCAGTTCGATATTTTTGAATTCGAGCAGGCAATCAT
>NZ_JBFUJC010000461.1:0-1923 GCF_056401595.1 Paenisporosarcina sp. P4_E4_2
GCTTTTAGAAGCGGACTATCAATCGTTTCCTGCACAATTTTTTCGATTTCTTTTCGATTTGTTGACGACTTTAAAATTGTTTCCATTTGTTTTTGCATGTCAGGTTGTCCAAAGAATGATTCTAATTCCTTTTGGAAAGAAGCATCTTTCATTAAATCAGTCATGATTTTTTGTTGCTGATCCTTCATGCTTTTAGCAAATGTTTCGGAGAAGGTTGGATCTTTAAAAGTATCCTTCCAAAACTTTTCCGCATCCTTAGAAAGAAGTGTGTTTTCAATTGAGCTTTTTACATCTTCCTGTTCCAAAACTAACAGTTCTTTAAATTCAGGATCCGAAAGCATTTGTCGCATTACCTTTTTGCCCTCTTCAGTTTGCATCGTGTCTGTAACCATTTTTTTCGTTTCTTCATAAGAAGGATTACTTTGTGGTTGACCTCCACAGCCTGTCAATAAAACGATACCTATAAGAATTATCCATTTTCGCATACTCAACCTCTTTTCTCGCACTGGCCTTTTCATTTATTGTTCACAAAATCGCTGAGAATATGTAGATAACTCTTCGTAAAATAGATTTTTTACTTATTCGTTGATACAATCAGAAGAGGAACTCGAGAAAAACGGAGGATTTTTTGCTGTGACGATACGAAATTGGGTTATATTTTTCTTTAAGGGACTACTAATCGGCGGAGCCGTTACTGGTGTACTTAGTTTATTTATTCGATGGGAAGACGCATTTGCACCATATGTTGCAAGTGGTGAGTACTTAGAATTCGCAGCCAGTTTCTTATGGTTTGTGTTTCTTGGAATGACAATGAGTGTTCTCAGTCAAATGGGTTTTTTCGCCTATCTGACAGTTCATCAATTCGGTGTAAATATTTTTAGAACGCTTACGTTATGGAACTGGGTACAATTATTAATTATTGCATTAGTCATTTTTGATTTGATTAAATTCCGATTTATGCCACTAGCAGAGACCCAATCACAACTTCTGTTGTACTTAGGGCTGTTGACTGTACTGTTGGTTACCGGATTGGTTGTTGCTTACTTCAAAGCAAAATGGACAAAAAAACACGCATTCATTTCCGCGTTATTTTTTATGATTGTCATCACAACTTTAGAATGGTTACCGGTTTTGATGGTAGATGAAAAAGATGTAGACCGTTATGTGACTTTATTATTGTTCCCATTATTAGCTGTGAATGCATACCAACTTTTAAAATTGCCAAAATACAATGCGAAGTCAGATGCAGACCGTTTAAAATTAGAAGAACGAAGAAAAGCACGCGCTGAAGCTGCAAAAGCAAAAGCATAAAAAAAGGGCATCCACAGTTGGATGTCCTTTTCTTATTGTCCTAAAGTATAAATGCGATCAAAGGAGTTACAATAGCTTTGGTGTCATTCGAATTTTTAGGGGAAAGTTTTCGTTTCCGTCTGATAACCAAAAAGGGTTTCTTCTATAGAAACGAAAGGATGCGCTTTTTGATAAGTAATCAGTTCTTTTAAATCAACACGAGTTTCTTGGTGTAAGGCAACGGATACAATATCTCCTTTCCGAATTGTAGGAGCATTACCAGTTATCCAATTGACGTTTGCACTGACCATATTCATTTGATAATCCCATACTTGTGTCTTTAATGGCTCAGGAAAAGCGTGATCATATGTCCGATACCAAAGCGGTATAACACCGAATGCGGATTTGAAGCGTTCGATTTCTTCTCCCAATAATTCAGGTGTTTCTTCATAGTGTTTGCTTTCGTGTCCAAGTAATCCCACTGGAATCTTTTTTTCTTTAATCTTTTTCACGATTAAAGGAGAACGTTCAATCCAATCTGCATCAAGAAATAGAAGTGGATAAGGTTTTTCTAACTTTGTAATCCACTCGTCAACATCTTCACGGCCAAAAGACAAATCCACAGTGAGTGTC
>NZ_JBFUJC010000462.1:0-1916 GCF_056401595.1 Paenisporosarcina sp. P4_E4_2
GTGTGGAACGCCGATCAAGGGTATGATCAGACATTGCGTGCTTTTGAAGCGTCGCTTGAAAAATTGGGTTTCGACTATTTGGATCTGTATTTAACACACTGGCCGGTTAAAGAAACGTTCGTAGACACATATCGTGCGATTGAACGTCTGTATGATGAAAAATTGATTCGTGCGACAGGTGTATCCAATCACCATCAGCATCACTTAGAAGAAATTTTTGCGAAAGCAAATGTCAAACCAATGGTTAATCAAATCGAGTTAAGTCCACGTCTTACTCAGTATGACCTAAGAACGTTTTGTGCAGACAACCAAATCGCTGTGACTTCCTGGTCCCCATTGGCACGTGGCGGTCTGCTGGACGAGCCATCACTTGTAAGAATGGGGAATAAATATGGAAAGACATCGGCTCAAATCATCATCCGTTGGCATTTGCAACATGACCTGCTAGTGATTCCGAAATCGGTAACACCAGAACGCATTGCAGCCAATGCCGATGTGTTTGATTTTGAGTTGTCATTTGAAGATATGAAAAATATTGATTCATTGAATTTGAACGAACGCACTGGGGCAGATCCAGATAATTTTTCTTTTAATTTCTAATACAAAGGCTCTGCTAAACGATAATGCTATTATCGTTCCTATGCGCTAGCCGCATGTCCCATATGAGCCAACAAGTATGAAAACCACATACTTGTAGGTCTACAGCATTCTATAATAAAGCCAATACAAAAAGAGATTCCATGAGTCATTGATGACTCAGGAATCTCTTTTGTTTTTACTTATTTATTTTGGTTTTCGCACTCTTCTTCTATACAGTTGTTTCATTCGGTTATTTTCTTGAAACTGCGAAAGGTGAGTTATTTATAGTCCTCGACTACAATCATTTCTTTCGTAATCGGGTGAACAAATTGCAGTTTTTTCGCTTGCAAAGAATAATTGTCCGCTCTAGTTCTTGAACCATATAATCTGTCACCTGTAACAGGGTGGCCGATAGAGCTCAAGTGAACACGGATTTGATGCGTGCGTCCAGTTTCCAAAATCACGTGTACTTTTGTGAAATTAGAATCTTGTCCCACAACTTCAAAGTGAGTGATAGCTGTTTGACCTGATGGAGAGACTGTTCGACGGGTTGAATCATGGCGATCCTTACCAATCGGTGTGCGAATCGTTCCATTTTTTTGAGTCATGTAGCCATCAACTATCGCTTCGTAGACACGAATGATTTGTTTGTCTTCAAGCATGCGATCCAACATGGATTTAATAAGAGGATGTTTAGCAATCAATACTAAACCTTTCGTACCTTGGTCTAGACGATGGACATGCTCTGCATAAACGCCACCTTGTTTTTTTATATAGGCCATGACATGGTTCATACAAGTGCCTGTCTGGCCAGGCTCATTTGGATGTGTTGCCATATCGGCAGGCTTTGAAACGACCAGTATATGAGCATCTTCAAAAAGAATCGGGACTTCACAATTTTGTGTCGCTACATAAGAAGAAGGCTCCACGTTCACAGTGAAAGTAAGTTTTGTTCCTTTTGGATAATGATGTTGCCATACCATCGGTTCTCCATTTTCATTTACGATACTTTTGGCCATACGCATTTCATGCATGATTTTCTTGCCAATATGAAAATCGTCGCGCAGAAGTTGTTCGATGGTAATATTGTCTGTTTGTAACTCATATTCAAATGTTTTATTCATTTACAGTCCTCCTAAAAAGAGACCATGTACGAGGACATGGTCTACGGTATCTTCTATTTTAATACAAATTCATTGAAAAAGGTTTCTATTTGTTCTTTTGGTTGACTGCCGACCATACGTGCAACTTCTTTTCCATCTTCAAAATGAATCATAGTTGGAGTTGCTTCTATCTTATAATCTTCCCATCCTTGCTCAAATTCATAAATATTGTAT
>NZ_JBFUJC010000463.1:0-1915 GCF_056401595.1 Paenisporosarcina sp. P4_E4_2
GAATTGATGAAGGCATTCAATATTACACATCTGCGGGATCGCCATCCGTATGATTGCTCAGGCGGAGAAATACAAAGGGCGGCACTTGCCTGCATGCTGATTGGCTCTCCTGATATCCTGTTCATCGATGAACCGACAAAAGGGCTGGATCCCATCTCGAAAAAGCGCTTTTCCRAAGTGCTCTATAGGCTCCATCGTGAAGGATTGACCATCATGATGGTGACGCATGACATCGAGTTCGCTGCCCGGAATGCACAAAGATGCGCTATCATGTTTGATGGGGAAATAACGGTTGCCGGCACGGCGGATCAATTATTCAAAGGGAATTACTTCTACACCACGGCAATCAACCGGGCGACAAGGTCAAGCAATGTATATGAAGCACTTACGTTAGAGGAGGCGATCGAAACATGGCCCGCTCCCACATTTACTTGATGGCCGCTTCTTTTATTGTGCTCACCATGCTCATTGTTTCCATCGTTTATTTCGATTACAATGCCTATCTGCTGCTGAGCCTTGCGATTATCGCTTGTACCATGCTCCCCTTCTTTTCCCGTTTTGAATTCAGGGAATTGGCAGGGCGGGAAATCGTCATTTTGGCGATGCTCGCGGCCATTGCGGCGGTTAGCCGCGTTCCTTTTGCGGGCCTGCCCAGTGTCCAGCCCACGTCATTCGTCATCATGATGGCCGGTCTTGTTTTCGGGGCGGAATCGGGCTTCATCGTAGGGGCTGTCGCAGCGGTCGTTTCCAACATCTTCTTGGGACAAGGACCTTGGACTCCATGGCAAATGTATGCGTGGGGAATGCTTGGGATGAGTGCCGGTCTGTTGCGTAACGTTTGGTGGATGAAGAAAATGTGGGGTAAGTGCATCTTCGGGTTCCTTTGGGGATATTTATTCGGTTGGTTCATGAACATGTGGATCATTGTAAGCAACATGGAGATGTTGACAAGGGAATTTTTTGTCGGTGTCTATGTCTCCAGCATCTATTTCGATTTGGCGCATGGATTATCGAATGTATTTTTCATTTTAGTTTTCGGGTCAAGATGGACGAAAATCTTGGAACGCTTCAAGAGAAAATACAGTCTGCTAAGTGTGAAAGGCTATGTGTAAGTGAATACATTCTTCTTTGATGCATTTTCGTGGTTCATTCAAACTTGTATTTTTCTTTAATCAAATCTTTTATTAATTCTTTATTACGAGTTTTAAAGACCTCATTGTGAGATGAAATCATCCCCAGACTAGCAGCATCCGGTTGGATGTATTGCTTTGCTTTGTTAATGGTGTTGGCTGTGTCTTGAAATGTACCTGCAATCAAATTAAGTTTGCAATCATGTTTCAATAAATCGCCTACTGCAACGACTCCTGGAATCGATGCTTCACTGGTGATGCAGCTTGCTATAAAGCAGCCATCAGCCAACTCCAACTGGACGGGACTATTTTTTCCAAAGATTAATGAAGACTCCTGAATTTAATAAGTGATAAATTGCTTTTTTCATTTTCAACTATCGGGTGCTTTAGTTGAATAACCGGCAGCCTTTACAAGGCGGCTTTTTCTTATGGCCTAGATTTAATCGTGTACCTATACTTAGGTGTCGTATAGGTTACTGAACTTAGATTATTGAACGAGTTCTTGAACATTAATAAAAGAATTAACCTCACAAAACACTGTAAATATAGGGTGTTCATTAACTCCTGATTTACTGAACAAAACCCTTCGGTTCAGTGATTGAATCGGGCTTTATAAGATCTTTGAAAACGTTATTAAACGGTGAACTATTTGGTAATTCATTTACAAGGGAGTTTATCTGTGGTAATATAACTAAATATTCCCAAGATTAAAGGAGATTGAATGATGAAAAAACTATTATTGCTTATTGCTTCACTTTCTTTAGTGCTTGCAGCTTGTACTGAAG
>NZ_JBFUJC010000464.1:0-1905 GCF_056401595.1 Paenisporosarcina sp. P4_E4_2
TAGCCGGTTTCACTCTGGACATGGCGCCTGAACAAATCATTCAATTTGATATTGAATCGACATTTATCGGCCGGTCACTACCTGTTCCTACCCTGCCTGTCATTGGGGATGCAAAAACGAATCTACATGCCATTCTTGACCCGGCATTTCGTGAAATTGCGGCAACAACTTTCGCTGAGAAAGAAGCAATTGAAGTTGACATTCTTCCTTCAACCACCGAAAGATTGTCAGCAGTTACTGCTGTCCAATTGATGCGCAAACATCTGTCCTCAGAGACCATACTGTATGGGGACGATGGAAGTCATACTTTCTACRCAATCGAGAATTTCACGATTGAACAAGAAGGTACATTCTTTATGGATGATGTCTTCGGGACAATGGGACATGCAATCGGCTACGCCATCGGTGCTAAATTTGCAGATCTCAACCAAGCCATTGCCTGTCTGACTGGCGACGGCTGCATGATGATGCACGGCACAGAAATATCTGCGGCTGCATGCCATGACCTGCAAATTCCATTTATCATCCTGAACAACGGTCGCTTAGACATGGTCGACAAAGGCATGCGCTATAATTTAGGGCGATCAGTCGGTACGGTTTACGAATACCCAGCAAACTTAAGCCTATTCGGCGAATCACTGGGTGCAGCATCTTTCCGTTGCTTCACTGCTCAACAAGTTGAAGAAGCCCTGACCTTCGCAAAAGCTAACAAAGGACCAACCGTCATCGAAATCATGGTGGACCCTGAAGAAATCCCACCTACACTGAAACGCGGTTAATAGATACCCCACCAACTTTTTTCGAGTTGGTGGGGCTTTGTTTTGTTAACTAAAGAAGTGTCACGTTAATTTTGATATAAGGTTGCTGTTGTTTGTTGGAAAATGCCGTTTCAAACAAAAGTTACGTTTTTTCCAACTAACATCTCAGATTTCCCAACTAAGTTCCGAAGTCTATAATGGGTGTCTGGTATTTTTCTTTATATTAGAATTATAAAAGATTCCATAAATACAAAGAATTTCATGATAAACTAGAATTATCAGAACAGGAGTGATCACAATGCGCGTAGCCATTTTCGACTTTGACGGGACACTGTACCCGCAAGAAACATTTACATTAATGATGAACTATATGAAGAAACACCCTGTCCACTCATCAAAATATCAATCATTTTATCGAGCGCTAATGAAGCCATACCTTGCCTATAAAATGAAAATATACCCTGAAAACAAAATGAAAGCCAAATCAATGCAACTCTATCTAGACGCATTCAAAGGTATGTATCAACGTGAAATCGAAAAATATTTTGAGGATATGTCCCGTGATATGCACAAAGACCTTAACTGGAATGTTGTCGATCGTTTGCAAAAGCATTTAATCGAAGGTGACCATGTCCTTCTCGTGTCAGGTGCTTTCACTCCCATGCTAAACGAAGTTACCCGTGACTTTGCTATTCACGATGTCATTGGTACAGAAATTCCAATGCGAAACGGCAAAATCGATACAGATACTGGCATTTACCATATCCAAGGAGAACGCAAAAACGAAATGATAGAGAAAGCACTTGAAGGCATGGAGATTGACTGGGAAAACAGTTCAGCTTATGGCGACAGTATTTCCGACATCACCGTTTTGGAACTCGTTGGCAATCCGGTGGCGGTCCGTCCCGAATCCCGCCTGAAAGCAATAGCTGAAGAACGCAAATGGGAGATTATTTGGTAGACAGAAAAGTGGAGATGCCCACTATAGCTCGACTCCGACGGTGGAAAGTCCTAATCGAAAACCCTGTTTTCGAACGATGTTAGGAAGAAAGGCTAAGAGCCCGACATCGTGTCGGAACGCCTTCATGATCAACATCCTATTGAACCAAGCTTAGGTGCGGGCTGGCACTTGTAGCTGGACCGCACA
>NZ_JBFUJC010000465.1:0-1899 GCF_056401595.1 Paenisporosarcina sp. P4_E4_2
CTGTACCAACTGATGACATAGTATCCATCGAAATAATCGATTGTAAAACCGCCCACACCGTCGCCTTCTCCATTAAATACGCGGAATGCAGTTGTCTTGGCATCCTGGAATAATGAATCCCGATGTTCGATGGCCAGTTTTAATTTTTCTTCAAAAAACGAGGCATCAAATTTTTCATGTTGATTTTGGCTCAAAATCCACCCTCGACCCTTGTTCTGTTTGCCATAATAACCTTTTCCTATGAAACGGTGTTGATCATCCACAAGTTCGATGATTGTCCCTTCATCTTTTACATCTTTCATATTGATGATTGCATCTTCCGTTATGAGCGGGTATCCTTCTTTCATATTTTTTGCAAAAGAAGATTTCACTTTAAGCTTTATATTTTGTTTCATAAAATCACCCAATCATTTGTTTTTCTTTTATTCTACATCTGTTTTAGCCGAAAATCATATGTAAGTCAGTTAAACTCATCGAATTCGCTTTACTATTAGTACTTTCCTTTTTATAACAACCATATAATAGAGGAATATTTGTGTATTGGAAGGAGTTGAATAAAAATGGCTATAAAGCCCCCGCAACTGCAAGCAGGTGACACCATTGGGATTGTGACTTTAGGGAGTCCATTAAGTGCTCAGAGAATTGATGAAGGAATTGCTACTTTAAAGAATATGGGCTTCAACGTCATTGTTGGGGATCATGTATATGATAACGACGGTTTCCTGGCAGGAACTCCTGAAGAACGGGCATCGGATTTAATGAAGATGTTTGAAGATAAAACCGTTACCTGTATTTTACCAACCAGAGGAGGAGTCGGAGTTGCTGGCATCCTTCCTTTCCTGGACTTTAATGTCATCAGGCAAAATCCAAAAATCATTTCAGGATACAGCGATGTAACGATTTTACTGAACGCTCTTTATGAGTATTCAGATTTGATTACTTTTCAAAGTTTACTGTTACTTGATTTCAACACCCGAACCCCTGCTTATAATTTCAATCAATATTTCGCTGCCACTTCAGCTAGACCAGCACCATGGCAAATTGTAAACCCGCCAGGCATGCCGTTCGTGAACAAAGTTTCCGGGGATGTAACAGGTCCGATTGTAGGTGGAAATCTGACGTCATTTGTGGACACATTGGGCACTCCCTTTGAAATTAATACGGAAGGAAAGATTCTCTGTCTTGAAGAAACACATGAACCTATCAACACTGTTTACCGCTATTTAAATCACTTGAAACTAGCCGGTAAATTTGAGGATTGCATCGGAATTATGATGGGCGAGTGTACAAATTGCGAACCTGCCTATGGGGTCTCGTATGATCAACTAATAGATGATTTTCTTGTGCCTTTAGGAAAACCTATATTAAGTAATGTAGCCACGGCACATGGCCGTTTTAAGGCTGCCATTCCGCTTGGCGCAAGTGTGAGGATGAATACAATTAATCTTACTTTAACTGTACTCGAACCTGTTGTAAGTCCATAGAGTGAAAAAAACCGATTGCAATTATGTGCAATCGGTTAGTTTTATTTATTTTTTCAATAAGGAAGCCCATTCATTTTCAAGCCACTTATCGAATTCGCCACCCTTTTCACCTTCGTATGCATCATATACATCAAGTCTCATTTTTTTCAGTTTCTCTTTGAACTCGTCATATGAATGATCGGCAGGCAAGCTCTTTTTAATGCGCAACAAAATTTTAGACGTTCCTTTAATGATATCGAATTTTGTTTGTTTAGGCTTCTCTACATCTTCACCGAAATTTTTAAGTTGTCGGTAAGCTGCCTCTTGCACTTTAAAAACAGGATCGTTGTTCATACGGTTTGTAAGAACATCAATCACTTTACTGTGTTTGGACTGACCCAATTCCTCAACTGCATCAAAACGCGCTCTCCAACTG
>NZ_JBFUJC010000466.1:0-1898 GCF_056401595.1 Paenisporosarcina sp. P4_E4_2
GACAGGCTCTGCGAAAGTAATAACCGCGCCGTTGTTTTCCGTCAATTCCACATCAACTTTTACGTCTTCCTGACGGTATCTGAATTTCGCTGTACAAGAGAACATATTGTCTTTTTTCGAATTCGTTGTAAAACTCATGTTAACAGCAGTCAATTGATCAGAAAATAGCGCTTCGTGATGAATGTTTTGTCCGACCAGCAATTCGTTATTCTCAAGATTTTTCCCTAGAACAAACCATGGGTCTCCAGCTCCACCAATCCCTAATCCATGACGTTGGCCGATTGTGTAATACATCAGACCATCATGACGACCCATAACTTCCCCGTCCATTGTCACCATATTACCCGGCTGTGCAGGCAAGTATTGGCTCAGGAATTCCTTGAAATTGCGTTCACCGATAAAACAAATGCCTGTTGAATCTTTTTTCGCTGCTGTTGCCAATCCAGCTTCTGCAGCGATTTGACGAACCAATTTCTTTTCAAGATGACCAATTGGGAACATCACTTTCGATAATTGTTCCTGATTCAATTGATTCAAGAAATACGTTTGGTCTTTATTGTTATCCAGACCGCGAAGAAGTTGGGTTTCTCCGTCCACTTCCTTGACTTGAGCGTAATGTCCGGTAGCCAAATAGTCAGCACCCAAACTGATTGCATGCTCAAGGAATGCCTTGAATTTAATTTCTTTATTGCACATCACATCTGGATTTGGCGTTCTGCCTGCTTTATATTCTTCCAAAAAGTAAGTGAACACTTTATCCCAGTATTGTTTCTCAAAATTCACTGCATAGTACGGAATGCCGATTTGGTTGCAGACTTTGATGACGTCGTCATAATCTTCCGTTGCTGTACACACGCCGTTTTCATCAGTATCATCCCAGTTTTTCATGAAGATTCCGATGACATCGTACCCTTGTTCTTTTAATAAATAAGCTGCAACGGACGAATCAACGCCACCCGACATGCCGACAACGACACGTGTTTCTGCAGGACTTTTTAGTTGTTGCATCTCTTTCACCTTTTCTACATTTATTTCACAAGTCTATTTAATACGGCGGCAGTTTTCGTTGCTGCTTCCGTTACATCGTCAAGTGTTATTCCATAACCAAAGCTGAAGCGGATAGAATTACGAAGTTCATCCGCATTTTCTCCGAACATTGCGACAAGCACATGGGATGGATCAATGGATCCTGCTGTACAAGCTGAACCGCTAGATACAGAAAGACCAGCCATATCCAAATTCACCAATAGCGCTTCCACGTCCGTCCCTTTGAAGCTGACGTTTAAAATATGCGGAAGAGTCGATTGTACATTCCCGTTAACTTGGAATGCAATTCCTTTGTCTTCCCATGTGGAAATCATTATTTCCTTAAACTGTTGGTACAGTTTTCGTTTTTCATCCATTGACTGCTGTGCAATCGATACGGCCTCTGCGAAAGCARGTACACTAGGTACATTTTCAGTACCCGCGCGACGTTTGCGTTCCTGCTGTCCACCAAAAAGCTGTGGTGATAATTTTGTGCCTTTTCGCTGATAAAGGAAGCCAATCCCTTTAGGTCCATTGATTTTATGTGAGGAAACAGACAATAAATCCACATGAAGATCATCCACTGATATTGGCATCAATCCGTATGCTTGAACAGCATCTGTATGGAAAGTAGCCTGGTGGTGTTTCAACAATTGGCCAATTTCTACAATCGGTTGAATGGCCCCCATTTCATTGTTTCCAAGCATGATGGTCACTAAAATGGTATCTTCACGAAGTGCTTGTTTAAAGTCTTCCACTGACACAAGTCCATGTTTATTGACAGGTAAATAAGTCACGTCAAATCCTTCTTTTTCTAGCTTTTCACATGCATGCAAAACGGCATGATGCTCAATTTGAGACGTGATAATATG
>NZ_JBFUJC010000467.1:0-1878 GCF_056401595.1 Paenisporosarcina sp. P4_E4_2
CTTGTGATATTCGTTGGGCAACAAATTAAGATACGTGGCTTTGATAAAAATCCTTTTACATCCAATTTATTAATAAAGTGTTTCAGCATCGCTTCAGTCACATCAAAATCAGCGATTACTCCGTCTTTTAGCGGACGAATCGCCACTATATTTCCGGGAGTACGCCCTACCATTTTACGTGCTTCTTCGCCTACTGCCAACACACGTTTCGTTTTGCGATCCATTGCTACTACTGAAGGCTCGTTTAATACAATGCCTTTACCTTTTACATGTATTAAAACGTTAGCCGTTCCAAGGTCAATTCCAATATCTTTAGCAAACATGAACCTTGTTTCCCCTTCCTACAAATCCCATAATAGTTGACTTTCTCTATCTTTGTCTCTACTAACTGACTATTCTATCATAGAGAGCAAATAATTACATCTTTTTTAGTAAATAGTCCTGTTCTGAAAACGAAGCTTCGGTGTTCTTTTGCCACATGAAAAAACGCCATGACGAGTAATCGTCATGGCGTTTCTTCTGTGTGTTCCTCTTTAAGTTTCCACATCTGTTTCGTTGCTTCCCCGCCCCGGATATGCCGAATCGACTTATGATAGGCAAGGATTTCACTAACTTCTTTGGCCAGTGCTTCATTTACTAGTTTTAAACGTTCTGTTAAATCTTTGTGCACCGTGCTTTTCGAGTAGCCCGTTTTCTTTGCAACCGCGCGTACCGTTAAGCCCGTTTCATGCACCAATACGCCAAGCTCTAGGCAACGTTTCCGGATCTGTTCGTGCAAGACCGCATCCTTCCGTACCGAACGTTTCCTATACCGTATGCCTTAAAGTTGGGAATTAGAACGCTAAGTACGTACGTGGATTAATTGCTTCTCCCTTGTCATACACTTCAAACTGTAAATGAATGCCAGCTGTTGGGTTGAATTCATTTTCAGTAGCAGTTGCCATAGGTTGACCTTGTTGTACATGGTCACCGGCTTTCACTGAAATTTCTTTTACGGAACGGTATTGTGTAAGTAGGCCGTCTTCATGTTCTAGAACGATTTCGTCCCCAAGGAATGGATCAAGATTTACTTCTTTTACTGTACCACTCATTGCAGCTAAAATTTCAAACGGTTCGCCTTCAATTGAGATGGTCACACCGCTACTTGTTTCGTAAGTTTGGTTGAATACAAGAAGAGAATTTTCTTGTGATTCGTCCGTTGCAGTAGGATCATAGAAATCTTGCAGAATTGTCATTTGGTCAAGCATCGCTTCGTCAAATGGGAATTTCATTGACTCTTTTTGAGACGTTACAGCAACTTCTTTTGCTCCCGTGTCTTCAGTTCGTGGACCTTTTGCGACATTATCAGAATCAATAAACGCATTGTACCCCCAGATCATGCCGACAAATAGCAGCGAAAACCCTACGTAAATCGCTGGCCATAGCCACGTTTGTTTTTTACTTGGTTTTTTTGGTAGAGAAGGATTATTAGATTTTTCCTCTCGCATATTCATCACCTCTGATGCTAGTGTTGTCAGCGATTCAAGGTTTTAAACATCCTGGTTGAATAGATTGGAAATTTTTTATTTCCGTCTTCTGATAGTAGTGTTTCAAAATCTCCTCTACCTTACTCCCTTCCTGCGCCATAGCGTTTGCTCCGTATTGACTCATCCCGACTCCATGCCCGTATCCTTTCGTTGATACGGCGATAAGATTTGGATTGGATGCATCAATTTCGAAATCCGTGGAGGGTAGCCCTAAAATATCCCGTATTTCACGGCCTGTCCATTCGTGCTGTGTGGTCGTCATTTGTTTGACTCGTTGTGATTCATTTGGCGTCAGCACCAGTGTCTTGAAGTGATCGGCTGTCCAATTAAAGCCGAATGCCTCGTTCCATTC
>NZ_JBFUJC010000468.1:0-1875 GCF_056401595.1 Paenisporosarcina sp. P4_E4_2
TATACGTTGATTTATCGTACATTTGCGCTGGCCGCATGTTCCGCATGAGCTAACAAGTATGAAAACCACCTACTTAATTGTTTTCCCTTAATTTTAGTAAGCTATGTATTATTTCTTTGTTGTTGTTTAGGGATATGGAGCAAAACAGCAAAAATTAACTGAGCTTTTTTATCCTTCGTAAGAGTTTACAGAACCATAAAAAAACGGACACCTCTGTAGGATGTCCGTTTTTGCCTTAATTCATTTTTGATCGCAAGTAGGAATTGATGAACAAATCGATATCGCCGTCCATTACACCTTGCACATTGCCACTTTCAGCATTTGTACGGTGATCTTTTACCATTGAATAAGGATGGAAGACATATGAACGAATTTGAGATCCCCAACCGATTTCCTTTTGCTCCCCTCGAATTTCGAGCATCTGAGCTTCTTGTTCTTCGATTTTCAATTGATACAATTTCGCTTTTAACATCGTCATTGCTTTTTCACGGTTCTTGATTTGAGAACGTTCTTGTTGACACGTAACAACTGCACCTGTAGGTAAATGAGTGATACGGACAGCGGAGTCAGTCGTATTGATATGCTGACCACCTGCACCACTGGCACGGTACGTATCGATTTTCAAATCTTCCGTACGAATGTCAATTTCGATTTCATCATTAAATTCAGGCATAACTTCACAGGATACGAAAGAAGTATGACGTCGGCCAGAAGAATCGAAAGGAGAAATTCGTACTAAACGATGAACCCCTTTTTCAGCTTTCAAATAGCCGTATGCATTGTGGCCTTTAAATCCTAGTGTGACGGACTTAATTCCAGCTTCGTCACCAGGTAAATAATCGAGTGTCTCCACTTTGAATCCACGCTTCTCGCCCCAACGTGTATACATGCGCAGTAGCATGGAGCCCCAATCCTGAGACTCCGTTCCTCCTGCTCCAGGATGAAGTTCAAGAATGGCATTGTTTTTGTCATACGGTTCGCTCAGTAATAATTGCAGTTCAAAATCGCCCAATTTCGCAGTAAACTCTTTCATCTCACTGCTGAGTTCTTCTTGCAATTCCTCGTCAGGTTCTTCGCGTAACAAWTCCAATGTCATTTCTAAGTTTTCCTGGGTATCAAGCAATTCGTTATATTCGTTCACAATTTCTTTTAATCCATTTGCCTCACCAATGACCACTTGCGCTGCTTGTTGATCATTCCAAAAGTCAGGCATCGACATATTTTCATCCAACTCAGCAATTCTTGCCTCTTTGTTTTCTAAGTCAAAGAGACCCCCTAAAGTCGGATAATTTTGAAGCTGTTCTGTCTAATTCATTACGTACATCTGATAATTCCATCATGTCTAAATTCCTCCGTTATCTTTCAACAGCACCATGGCAATTTTTGAATTTCTTGCCACTGCCGCATGGGCACATTTCATTTCTTCCTACTGAAGCTTCTGTACGAACTGGCTTTTTCTTGACAGATCCGCCTTCTTCTTTCGGATTAACCGCTTGGCCCTTCGCTACTTCTTCACGTTCCAGGTTATTGCGTATTTCTGCCTTCATGGCATATTTCGCAACATCATCCTGTACAGACTCAACCATCGCTTCGAACATCGCAAATCCTTCATTTTGATACTCACGAAGTGGATCGATTTGTCCGTAAGCACGCAAGTGAATTCCTTGGCGCAGTTGATCCATCGCATCAATGTGATCAATCCATTTTGAATCAATTGAACGCAACAGGACAACTTTTTCAAATTCACGCATACGTTCAGGAGACATTTCCTCTTCTTTTTCATCATAGCGTTTGTAAACTTCCGCTTTAATAAATTCTGTGATTTCGTCCGCAGATTTACCTTCCAACTGCTCACGAGTTATGGCACCTTCAGAT
>NZ_JBFUJC010000469.1:0-1875 GCF_056401595.1 Paenisporosarcina sp. P4_E4_2
TCTGTGCACCCGTTAATTTTATAAGGATTGTAATTAGTTGAATTTAAAAATGCTAATAAAATATTCATCTTCTGGAAAATCACCTTGATACTCAAAGCATTAATCAAATAGAAATCTTTTAACTTWCCATTTCCAGCCCAACAATCTAAATAAATCGTTTTATTTCTATCACTTGCTAAAGAACAAACAAAGTCTCCAACTATCACGAGTAACTAGTTATTTTTTAAATTTACTAGTTTCACTAACCAGCCTCGTTAGTTCAATAAGAAAAAAGGCTTCACTCCTTATTGAAGTAAAGCACCCGTTAGTTAAATTAGAAATTATTTAATGCGATTCCGCCACAAATAACAGATAAGATTAACCAGAATTTATAATTACTTTTTTTCAAAATGTACTCTTCAATACTAAATAATAAAAGGAATACTCCTATAACCATATATATAATTCTGTAATTAGGATTGGTGTAACCAAAATTATAATAAATCACTAATGCTACTAAAATAAATTGTATAAATGCAATCGCTTTAATTCTTCCGTCAATAAATTGTTTTCTCAAAAATGAACGCATTGTGTTATCCCCTCAAGTAAAAACCTTCGATGAGTGTATTATCATCGTAAGTACTATTATAGCTTAAATAAGCTTCATAATCTGCCCTGTTAGTTGAACAATAAACTAGATGATCCGTACGTAAACCTTCGATTCACTTACGGAAAGAGTATTATCAGAAGTACCTTTTAAATATAAAGGAGCAACGTCTTATAACGTTGCCCTACTTTGACTAAATCAGCCGTTAGTTGAACAACAAAAAAAACCGACATTTTATTGTCGGTTTCTGAATTAACCTTATTTACTATCTGTTTTTACTACTTTAAAACCATTTACACCTTCATTTTCAACCACATGTTTAAGAATTGACAATTTGTTATTCCAAAACTGTTCATAATAAGAAAGCCATAGTTTTAATTCTGCTAAGGGTTCTGGTTGCAACTGATAAATTTTTTCCCTACCAACTTTTTTTCCGCTTACTAAATTTGCTTCTGAAAGGATAAGTAGATGTTTTACAACGGCTGTCCGACTAATTGGAAAATGAGATGTTATTTCTGAGATTGGTAATTCCTTGTTAGCAAGTAATCGAAGTACCTCTCTTCTAGTTGGATCAGCAATAGCTTGAAATACATCATGCTTTGCTGCTGTCATTTATCCTTCAACAACCTTTCGAAGTCGTTCATTTACAATTCCGACCCAGCCATTGTCCATTCTGTCACGAATAATAGAATTTTTCTCGTTCGCTTTTGGAAGAACAGTATCAGGGGATTTCCAACCACTGTGTATAAGTGTAAACTCCGTCTTCTCATCCAGCTCTTTTAAAAGAAACGTAACCACCCAACCTTCTGTATCCCATGAAAAAGAAACTTTGGTTGGTTCATCAATTTCTAATACTTTGCAAGGAGATGGACCGAATGGGGATTGTATATGAAATTCATGTCCTACTTTAGGTTCAAAATCATTTTGCATAAACCAAATTGCAATACCCTCCGAAGTAGAAACCGTTTCCCACACTTTTTGTATAGGTGCTTCAAAAGTAACAATCTGCTTAATATCTTGTATTGTTTCCAAAATTATATTCTCCTTTATTATTAAATAAAACCTTTTGGTTATATATTAGATAATATAACACCTTTTGGTTCTATGTCAAAGAGGATTTCTCATATTTATTCTTCTTTTCAATAATTTTTATTCAACTAACCTGCCCCGTTAGTTTAAGTGTAACATTTCAAAATAGATTGCCGAAATTTACTTGATGTTTTGGACGTAAAAATAGACCATCGAAATGATGGTCTTGTTTAACTAAAGCACCCGTTAGTTGAATAAGC
>NZ_JBFUJC010000470.1:0-1871 GCF_056401595.1 Paenisporosarcina sp. P4_E4_2
CGTTTAACAGAATCGAATTCACCGACCATCATCGGCAATTTATTTTCATTTGCGACGGCAATGACCGATTCAAGCGCAGAAACAACAGTATTATCTGTAATGATGTACAAAGAGTCTACTTTGCCGATCAATGATTCTGTTGCTTGTTTTACATCTGCAGACGTTGCAACCGATGCCTCAACAACCGTCATATCCATATCTTTCAGCATCGCCTTGACCGCATCCACTTGGGCACGTGAATTTTGCTCTCCTGAGTTGAAAACCATCCCAACTTTTTTAGCTCCTAATTCCTCTTTCAGGAACTTCATCGTATTGGAAATCGCATCAGGATGACTATCAATCGTTCCTGTTACATTACCGCCCGGTTTTTCCATCGATTCGACAAGCTCTGCCCCAACTGCATCTGTTACTGAAGTGAAGACAATTGGAATATCACTTGTTTTACTCAAAGCAGCCTGTGCACTTGGTGTTGAATTTGCAAAAATTAAATCAACATTCGCACTGACAAGGTTGTCTGCTATAGTCGTGTTGATACTTGGATCACCTTGTGCAATTTGAACATCGTACTCTGCTTCAATCCCTGCATCTTCCAAAGCTTTTTTGAAGCCATCGTAAGCTGCATTTAAGGAAGGGTGCTCGACAATTTGTGTTACACCAATCTTGAATGTCTTATTTTCACTTGATGAATTCGTCTTTTCCCCATCCCCACATGCCCCTAGAAGCAATGCTGAACCGAGTAATACAACTCCGATTTTTTTCAGACCATACTTCATTACAATTCCCCCTACTAGATTAGTTATATTTTCAAACTCGAAACCAAAGGAATGAATGCTACTGTGAAAAATTGTTTCTCGATTCAAATGATTAATAAATCTTTCTTCTTAGCAGGTGCGGCATGGATGGCTTGTCCGATTAATCCTTCCACCGCTTCAAGCATTCCCTCACCCATCCCTGGATGAGCATAATGAGGGAATTTGACGTCTTCTTCTTTTGCGGCCATTTCTAGTAACTGCACAAAGGAACTGGACATTTCGATTGCCCCTTCTCCGATCATATGAATCCCGCTAATAATTTCTGTTGCGGGATCGGAAATCACTTTGATGAAACCATCCTTTTTTCCAGTTATGGCTGCGTAGCCGTTGCCGCCAAGAGGGTATTGGCTGACCCGAACATCGAACCCAAAGTTGCGGGCATTTACTTCAGTAAGACCAACCGAAACAATCGGTGGAATGGTATGTGCCACAATAGGCATGAAAGTCATGTCTACTTCAGGTTTATGTCCGACAATCGCTTCAACCGCAGCTTTTCCTTGTTTAATTGCTTTAATTGCCATCAAAGGACCTTCGGTTACATCTCCTATTGCGTAAATGGATGGAATCGATGAACGCATAGATGCGTCGACGTGAATGTAGCCTTCCTCCGTTTGTGCAACACCGATGCGGCCTATGCCAAGTGGTTTAATATTTGGTTTTCGGTATCCCGTTACAAAAAGATGAGAGCCGTGAATCGTTTCTTCGACGTTTTTGTCATTTTTGAACGTAACAGCAATTTCATGATCATGATCTTCAGTAGAGAGCAATTGAGCATCTTTATAGATATTTATTTTTCTACGTTTAAATAAACGCAGCAATTCTTTATTGATGGATTCATCAAAAGCAAAATTTGCTTTGTCCTCAAATAGAATGCTCACTTTTGCTCCAAGTGCCGCAAAACTAGAAGCCACTTCAAGGGCAATATAATCCTGTCCTGAAACGACCAAGTGCTCTGGCATTTCATTGAGTTCAAATATTTCGTGTGATAACAGTATTCGTTTACTTTTTACTTTGATGGAGTCTGGCAGAATCGGAGAACTCCCGGTTGCAATGATTGCC
>NZ_JBFUJC010000471.1:0-1855 GCF_056401595.1 Paenisporosarcina sp. P4_E4_2
GGTACAATGAGCCCGTACCAACATGGGGAAGTTTACGTGACGGACGACGGTGCCGAAGCAGACTTGGATCTTGGTCACTACGAGCGTTTCATTGACATTAACGTCAGCAAATTCTCAAACGTAACAACAGGGAAAGTATATTCTGCGGTCTTGAAAAAAGAACGTCGTGGCGACTACTTGGGCGGAACTGTACAAGTTATTCCACATATCACGAATGAAATTAAAGAACGTTTAGTTCGTTCTGCAAAAGAAACACATGCAGATGTGGTCATCACTGAAATCGGTGGAACAGTAGGGGACATCGAGTCACTGCCATTCCTAGAAGCAATCCGCCAAATGAAAGGCGACTTCGGTGCAGAAAATGTTATGTACATTCACTGTACGTTAATTCCTTACATCCGTGCTGCAGGTGAGATGAAAACAAAACCAACGCAACATAGCGTAAAAGAATTGCGTAGTTTAGGGATTCAGCCAAACATCATCGTGGTGCGTACCGAACATGAAGTACCACAAGATATGAAAGATAAAATTGCGTTATTCTGTGACATTAAAGCGAGCGAAGTAATTGAAGCGCGTGATGCGGAGTCTTTATATGAAGTACCGTTAGCGCTTCAAGAACAGCATATGGACCAAATCGTCCTAGATCACTTCGGCATTAATGCGCCTGAAGCGGATATGACGGATTGGACAGCTTTAGTTGACCGCGTGAAAAATTTATCGAAAAAAGTTCGTATTGGCTTAGTCGGTAAATATGTAGAATTACAAGATGCGTACATCTCAGTTGTAGAAGCCATGAAACATGCAGGGTTTGCATTCGATGCGGACATTGAAGTGAAATGGATTAACGCTGAGCACGTAAACGAGGAAAACGTTGCAGAATGGTTAAGCGATGTTGACGGCGTATTGGTTCCAGGTGGCTTCGGTGACCGCGGAGTTGAAGGGAAAATTGCTGCAACTGCTTATGCACGTGAAAACAACGTACCGTTCCTTGGTATTTGTTTAGGAATGCAATTGGCAACAGTTGAATTTGCACGTAACATTCTTGATTTAAAAGACGCTCATTCTGCTGAATTAAATCCAGCTACACCATACCCGATTATCGACTTGTTACCAGAACAAAAAGATATTGAAGATTTAGGTGGTACACTTCGTTTAGGATTACAACCATGTAAACTAATTCCTGGTTCAAAAGCATATGAAGCTTACGGACAAGAGTTAGTGTACGAACGTCACCGTCACCGTTACGAGTTCAACAACGAATACCGCGAGCAATTTGAAGCAGCTGGCTTCATTTTCTCTGGTACGAGCCCAGATGGTCGATTAATTGAAGTGATTGAAATTCCAAATCACCCATTCTTCGTCGCATCTCAGTTCCACCCAGAATTTATCTCGCGTCCACAACGTCCACAACCACTATTCCGCGAGTTCATCAAAGCGGCAGTAGGGGAAATTTAACCAAAAGCCCGTTCCTTTGAAAATGAAGGAACGGGCTTTTGTTATACTATTTATGGATAAAATTAGATATTTTTTTTAAAAATGCACTACAGGTATGGAATATCCTGTATTATAATAAAGGGATTACATTTTCTCCTTCATAAAAGCAAATTATTATTGAAAAATATCTTTTTTATGCAGGATTATGGAAAAGATTGTAGAATTATTAGAAATAGTACCAGTGCAAGCAAAGGGGAACGTTTTCATGAAACAGTTACTGATTGTGGATGATCAACAGGGGATTCGTTTGTTATTAAATGAAGTGTTTAAACGTGAAGGTTACACGACATTTTTGGCTGCGAATGGAATTGAAGCATTAGAACTAGCTGAGAGAGTTAAGCCAGACGGTGTGCTCCTAGAT